>DATJGQ010000350.1:0-3770 GCA_035494815.1 Gemmataceae bacterium | reverse complement strand
TCGAGGCCCACCATCGGACGCGCTCGCCAAACGGTGGGCCTCGCGGACTCGACCCACCCTACTCTCCCGGAGTCGATGGTATGGCGTTGTCCGCGGCGCAGATTGCTCAGCAAAAGAAACAGGCCGAGGAGCTGCTCTTTTCCGGGCCCGAGACGCTCGGGTTCGCGAAGTCGCTGTTTTTCGGCCATTTCCAGTCCGGGCTGGTCTTTCCATACCCGACGCTCAAACCGGACGAGCAGCCGGTCGTCGATGAGTCGGTGGCAAAGGTTCGGCAGTTTTCTGCCGAGCACATCGACGCCGCGGCGATCGACCGCGAGGCGGACATCCCGCGGTCGGTGATCGACGGCCTGGGCAAGCTCGGCGTCCTCGGCATGACGGCGCCGCGCGAGTACGGCGGGCTCGGCTTCTCGCAGCTCGGCTATTGCAAAGTGCTGGAGGCGATTGGGGCGCACGACTCGTCCACGGCCGTCTTCGTCAACGCCCACGGCTCGATCGGCATCCGCGCCCTCGTCCTGTTCGGGACCGACGACCAGAAACGAAAATGGCTGCCGGGGCTGGCGGCCGGGCAGAAGCTGGCCGCGTTCGCGCTCACCGAGGAGCAGGCCGGGTCCGACGCGGGGAACGTCCAGACGACGGCCACGCCGACCGACGACGGCCGCGCCTACATCCTCAACGGTTCCAAGCGGTACATCACCAACGGCTCCATCGCCGACGTGCTGACCGTGATGGCCCGCACGCCGGTCCCGGGACGCAACGAGACGAAAGTGACCGCGTTCCTGGTGACGCCGGACATGCCCGGGTTCAAAGTCGTCGAGGCGCGATCGCCCAAGTGCGGCATCCGCGGCACGGTCACTTCGCGGCTGGCGTTCGAGAACATGCGCGTGCCCGCGGAAAACATCCTCGGGCAGATCGGCAAGGGGCTCAAGATCGCGCTGACCGTCCTCGACTTCGGCCGCACGACCTTCGGCGCGACTTGCACGGGTTCGGCGAACACGTGCCTCCGGGCCGCGAGCAAACACGCACGGACGCGCGTGCAGTTCCAGCAGAGTCTCTCCGAATTCGAGTTGATCAAGAAGAAGATCGCGTTCATCGCCGCGCACGCGTTCGCGACCGAGGCGATGACCGCCGTGACCGCCGCCTTCATCGATTCCGGTGCCGACGATTACATGCTCGAGACGGCGATGCTCAAGGTGTTCGCGACCGAGCACCTGTGGACCAGTATCAACGAGACGATGCAAGTCTTCGGCGGGCAGTCGTATTTTTTGAACGAGCCGTACGAGCGGATGATGCGCGACGCCCGCATCAACATGATCGGCGAGGGGGCGAACGAGGTTTTGAAGGCGTTCGTCGCGGTCGTCGGCAGCCGCGGCCCGGGGACGCAGCTGGACGCCGCCCGCCGTCAGCCGTTCAGGCACAGCTCGAAGCTCTTGCAAGTCGGCTGGGAACAGACGGGCGGCCGCTGGTCGCTGCCGGACATCCCCGTTCACAGCGGCGAACTCGGTGCTCCCGCGAAGGCGCTCGCCCGACAGGTCAAGCAACTCGGGCTGGCGCTGCCGTGGGTGTTCCTGCGGGCCGGGTCGGAGGAGAAGTTCATCCAGAGCCAGTACGTGCACGAGCGGCTGGCCGACATCGCCATCGACGCCTACGCATCCGCGTGCACGCTGAGCCGGCTCGATCATTTGCTGGGCCGCTCAAACGGCGACGCGCGGCAGGCGCGGGCCGAGGTCGCGGCGGGCCGGTATTTCCTGGCCCTCGCGGACCGGCGGATGACGCGGAACTTCGAAGCGCTCAAGGATAACGACGACCCGCAGACCACGGCGACGGCGGACGCGGCGATGGACCTCTTTGGATGATTCGCCTTGATCTCGTGACGCCGCGGAGACTTTGAGCCCGACGCAGGAGCGAGGCGTGCGACTCACGTCCCTCGCTCGCGCGTCGGGCTCAAAGTCTCCGATCACGTGGGAGTTCGTCCGTGTCCGATAGTCTCCCCGTGCTGGCCCTCGCCTGCTTCGAGCGCGGGCTCGCACATCAGCGCAACGGCGAGATCGAGCTGGCCCTGGCCGCATACGGCGAGGCGATCCGGCTGGAGCCGACACTCGTCCGCCCGTATCACTTCCGCGGGCGAATCCACGCGCAACGCCGAGCCTACGATTCCGCCCTGGCCGACCTGACGCGGGCCCTCGCCGTCGGACCGGCGGACGCGGCCGTGTACACCGACCGCGGCATCGCCCACGCGGCGAAGGGCGACTTCGTCGAGGCCGTCGCCGACTTTGACGCCGCGATTCGGCTTGCGCCGACGGCCGCGACGCATTTCAACCGCGGTTGCGCCCACTTCAATGGCGCCAATTTCGCCGCCGCCGCCGCCGATTTCGACGCTGCCATCCGCCGCGGCGGTCGCTCGGCCCGCCACTTCTTCTTCCGCGGGGCCGCCCGTCATAAATTGCACGACCCCGCCGCCGAATCCGATTACTCCGAAGCGATCCGCTTGGACGCGACATTCACCGACGCCTATCACCAGCGGGGCCTGCTCCGCACGGCCCGCGGCGATTATGCCGCGGCGATCGCCGACTTCACCCAGGTGATGCGGCTGCGGCCCGGCGACGCCGCCGCCCACCGCGACCGCGGCATCGCCTACACCGGACTTCGCGACACTCGAAAAGCCCTGGCCGACTTGAACACCGCCGTCCGGCTCGACCCCGACGACGCGAAGGCGCGTCTCGCCCGCGGGACGGTGCAGATGGAACTCGGCCGGCACGAACTCGCCCTGCTCGACTTCGACGAGGCAATGCGCCGTGCCCGGGACGACGCGGATACCCACAGCCATCGCGGCCGGGCCCTGGAAGCGCTCGCACGATACCCGGAGGCCGCCGCCGAGTACCGTCGCGCCGTGGACCTGCGACCGGCCGACGCCCGGCTGCACAATCAACTCGCCTGGCTTCTAGCGACCTGTCCGAGCGATGACGTTCGCAACGGCAAAGATGCGCAGGCGCACGCGACGCGCGCCTGCGAACTCACCAATTGGACCGACGCGACCGCGCTGGACACGCTCGCGGCCGCGCACGCCGAATGCGGCGACTTCGCCGCCGCGCTCCGTCACACCGAGCGGGCGCTGGGACTGGCCTCACACGACGTCGCCGCAGAAATCGCCCCCCGGCTCGCCTCATTTCAAGACCGGCGGCCCTGGCGCTCGGACCGCATTGGCAACGACGACTCGGTCTAACGGCCGCTTGACTCGCGCCCGGCCGGAGCTATGGTTGTGTGCTTTCAGACCGGCCCGTAATTCGTTGGCCACAACATAGCCGGCCGTCTTTTTCCGGACGGCCACTCAGGAGCGCGGACAGTGATCGTCAACCGCCGCATCGCTTTGGTCATCCTCGCCGCCCTCGCCCTTGTGCCCGCCGGCTGCGGGGGCAAGACGCGACCGCCGAACGTCGCCATCAACCCGGGCGAGTGCTACGTCGACCTCAGTGACCCGGAGGTGCGGATCGATGGCAACGAGGTGAAATGGAAGGTGCACTACAAGTTCACCGAAAACCAGCCGCACCCGGACGCCTGGTTCCAGTGCAAATTCGCCGTCGAAGGCGGCGGGGCCGGTACCGCCAGCGTGACGAGGCAGGCCCGCTCGATGGGCGAAGAGGGCGACTTCGAAGGCACGATGAGCACCTCGTTCCTGCGCAAGCAGGGCGGCACCTTCACCTTTAAAGTCGGCCAGTCGAAGAGTAAGGAAGGACCGTTCAGCGACGTGTCCGACAAGATCGGCATGGAGATTT
>DATJGQ010000349.1:0-3630 GCA_035494815.1 Gemmataceae bacterium | reverse complement strand
TCTTGGTGACAAACACGGCGGCCGCTCTCGATCCCGCGGCCGCCGCTCCCGTTCTGACCGCCCCCGTCGCCGCCTTGGCCGAAGGAGTCATCCGATCCATGCTGCTGACGAAAATCAAGACCGCGATCGCCGTCTGTCTGGTCGCAGGTTTGACGGCGCTCGCCGCGGGCGGAGGCGTGGCCCGGAGCCTGGCCGGCGCGACCACGGACCCGCCGGAACAGGTCCGCACGAACCCCGACGACGTCCGTGACCGGGTGCTCGAATTGAAACAACAGCTTCGGCAACTGAATGACAAGATCGCCCGTCTCGAGGCGGAGACGCGGCCCAAGCTCGAAGGGCGGGTCGTCGCCGGCCTGTTCAAGTACCGCGTCGAGTTCGAAACCGGATCAACGGAAACGAGCGAGGGCGGCCGGGTCGAGATCCTCGAAGTGTGGGGCACGCGGCAGCGGATCGAGGTCGGCGGCCAGTACCTGGTGCGGGGCAGGTACATGCTGCCGCGCGGCGAACGGGGCAAGCTCTACCTCTACCAAACGGCCCAATGGGGCCAACCGTCGGCGACTGCCGACCTGCAAATGGCGGACGCGGAGAAGCCCGAAGGCGAGTTTACCCTCATCCACAGCATGCTCGGTCCCGGTTATTTCCACGTGGTCCTGGCCCATCCGGACAAGTATTCGCGGACGTTCGCCAACGTCTATTTCGGCACGGGCGATAACGTGCTGCGGAAGAAGACGTGGTGAGCGTTCTGCCGCTTCAGGTACTCGCGAGGATGTGCATGATGTCGCCGTCCTTGACGGTATAAGTCTTGCCTTCGAGCCGGTAGACGCCCTGGGCCTTCGCCTCTTTCATGGAACCGACGCGGATGAAATCGTCGTAGCTGACGACCTCGGCCCGCACAAATCGTTTGGCGAGATCGGTGTGAACGGCAGCGGCGCCTTCGACCGCGTCGGCCCCGCGCGGCAGCGGCCAGGCGCGGCACTCGTCCTCGCCTACGGTGAGGAACACGATTTGCCCCATCGCCGTGAAGATCGCCCGAAGGATGTCGTCGCGCTGCGACCCGCTCACTCCGAGGTCGGCCGCGAACGCCGCGCGATCCTCGGGAGATAGCTCGGCCAGCTCCAGTTCCAATTGCACCGGGGCAGCAAGTGCTTCCGGCGCAAGCGCCGACAGCTCCGCCGGCAGCGTCTGGTGGGATTCGCGCTGATTCACGAGCACCAGCTCCGCCTTGAGCGTCAGCAACTGGAACGAGCGAATGATCTTTTCTTCCTCGCCCTTGAGCCCCAGGTCCTTCGGCGATTGCCCGGCCTCCAGCGCCGCGATGATCCGCTTGAGCGTGGCCTCTTCGAACTGATCAGCCTCGCGTTCCTTCGCCGGCTTGGGCTTCCTCAGGTTCGCTTCGACCTTACTCAGTCGGTTGGTCAAGATCTCCAGGTCGGCGAAGACCAATTCCTCGCGGAACCGTTTCAGTTCGTCGGTCAGGTCGCTGACCGTGAACCCGTTCAAGACGACGACGAGCCCGTTCGCCTCGCGGAGGATGCCGAGCCGCCGCGGGTTGTCGCGCCGCTCGCGCATGTCCAGCCCGGGCGTATCGAGGAACGCGATCTCGGCGTAGGTCGTCTTCTTCGGCTTGAACATCGCCGACAGTTTGTCCACCCGCGGGTCGGGCAGTTTGGCCGTGCCAATCTGCCCCTGCTGCACGCGGGACGGATCGGGGGCGACCCCCGTCAACCAGCGGAAGACGGTGCTCTTGCCCGAACCGGAGAAGCCGACGAGACCTATCTTCATGATTTCAGATTTCAGATTTCAGATTTCAGATTTCAGACTGTGCGCCCAATTTGCAATCTGAAATCTGCAATCTGAAATTCATAGTTTTGGCATTTTCCCCGCGATCACATCCGCTTCCCACTCGTCGAGCAGCGGCCAATCGACGGCGCAGGTGCCGAAGTCGGCCATGTGCTGGTACTGCGTCAGGCGGTCGATCGCCTTCTGGATCACCCGGTTGTCGCGGCGGAAGACCGGGCCGTGGCTCGGAAGTAAGTACTTGGCGTCGTCGGCGAGGATGCGCTTCAGCGACGAGACGAAGTCAGTCAGGTTTGAGCCGTGGTGCGCGTCGATCACGCCGACGCAGCTGTCCTTGTAGATGTTGTCGCCGGAGAACAGGAGGTCGCCGGTTTTGAAGCTCAGCTGGCCCGGCGTGTGGCCGGGCGTGTGCCACACCTCGAGCACGACCGAGCCGATTTCGACCTTGTCCCCTTCGTCGAGCGTCATGTCCACCTTGCACGGCGGCATCGGCAGGTGGATGTTCTGGGCGGTGATCCGCGCGAAGGTAATCTCCGTGTCGCCCGACTCGATCGGCTTGACGCAGGTCGGATGGGCCGCGACCGGCGCCTTGAGCAGCTCCTTCGCCTTGGCGATCCCCTGGATGTGGTCGGCGTCGGCGTGCGTGGCAATGATCATCCGGCACTGCGACAGGTTGAAGTCCATCTCGCGGATCAGATCGACCACTTCGCCGACGCTGTCTTCGTAACCGACGTCGATGAGAGCCCACGCGTTGCCGCCGTCGATCAGGTAGACGTTGACGCCGAGCCGCCGGCCGGCCTGGTAATTGAGTTCGATGACGTGCGGGAACAGGTACTTCCGCTGCTGCATGACACGGCCCTGCTGGTGAGGCGTCGGTCGCGTTCATCTTAGCAACCGGCCGGCCTGCCGGGAGACTGACAAGGTGACAAGGTGACAAGGTGACAAGGTGACAAGGTGAAGAATTACCTTTTTCACCTTGTCACCTTGTCACCTTGTCACCTTGTCACCTTGTCACTTTGTCACCTTTTCATTTGTCTCGGACGCTCCCCTACAATATCCGCGATGTCCAAAGAGCCGATCGCCGTTCTCGTCAGCGGCGGACTGGATAGCGCGGTCCTGCTCGGGCGGTTGCTCAGCGATCGGCCCGCGGTCCATCCGCTCTATGTGCGGACCGGGCTGGCGTGGGAAAATGTCGAGCTGGCCTACTTGCACCGGTTTTTGAACGCGGTGGCGGGCCCGGCGCTCAAGCCGCTCGTCGTCTTCGACCTGCCGGTGGGCGACCTGTATGACGACCACTGGAGCGTCACCGGTCACGGCACGCCGGACGCCGCCGCGCCCGACGCGGAGTTCTACCTCCCCGGCCGGAACGTCGTTTTGCTCACAAAGCCGATGGTGTGGTGTCACCTGCACAAGGTGCCGGCGGTCGCGCTGGCGGTGCTGGCGGCGAACCCGTTCCCCGACGCGACGCCGGAGTTCTTCCGCGAGTTCGCCGCCGCCGTCAACCGGGGGATCGACGGGGCCGTCCGCGTCGAGACGCCGTACCGCGGGCTGTCGAAGGTCGACGTCGTCAAACTCGGCCGGGGCCTCCCTCTGGAGCACACTCTTTCCTGCGCGAGCCCGGTGAACGCCGGGCACTGCGGCGTCTGCAATAAGTGCGGCGAGCGCGGCCGGGCGTTCCGCGCCGCCGGCTTGCCCGACCCGGCGCGGTATCACTCCCGCGCCTGGGAAGCGATGACCCAGGAGTCGCACTGATGTTCCGCGTCACCCGCGAGATTCACTTCTGTTACGGGCATCGCTTGCTGAACTACGAAGGCAAGTGCCGGCACTTGCACG
>DATJGQ010000348.1:0-4770 GCA_035494815.1 Gemmataceae bacterium | reverse complement strand
GATCGGCGGCATTCACAGTTGCCAGACGGGCAACCTGCTCACCGGGGCGCATCTCGCCCCGGACGGTGAGATCCGGTCGGGAGTCAGTTGCGATCAGGTACTGGCCGAGCGGCTGAAGGATCAGACCAAGGTGCCGAGCCTCGTGCTCGGAACCGAGCCGTCGATCGCGGCGATCCACAAGAACTACTCGATGATTTACAGTTCGCACATTTCGTGGAGTTCGCCGACGACGCCCACGCCATTGGAACTTTACCCGGCCCTGGCCTTCGACCGGCTGTTCCGCGACGAAGTCGGCCGGGCCGATGCCAGCGTGCTCGACGCCGTTCGGGAGGACGCCGCCGGATACCGCAGCGCGGTGAGCACCGCCGACCGACGCCGGCTCGACGAGTATTTATCGTCGGTGCGGGAAGTGGAAAAGCGGATTGACTCCGCTGGAAAGGCCGGCCGGCGTCAAGGCTGGCGGCCGACGCTGGCCGGGCCGAATGTGCCCCGCCCCGCCGACGGCATCCCGCAGGACATCGACCAACATATGCGGCTCATGTGCGACATTTTGGTGTTGGCCTTCATGACTGACACGACCCGCGTCTGCACCCTCAAATTGAATAACGACCACTCATCGCTGCGGTTCCCGCTCCTGAAGGTGGACTACATGATCCACCACCTCCTTTCGCATACCGATGGCGACGACTGGCTGAAGGTGAACCGCTTCTTCACCGAGCAGGTGGCGTATATCGCAACCCGCCTTGCCGCCGCGCAAGAGGGCGACCGGTCGCTGCTTGACAATTCGATGATCCTGTACCTGTCCAGCATGATGACGGGCGGACACAACAATGATCAATTACCGGTGGTGATGGTCGGTGGCGGCGGCGGACAGATCAAAACGGGCCGGTGCCTCGACTACCTTGGCAAGCCGAACCGCAAGATGTGCAGCCTGTATCTGTCGCTGATGGACAAGGCTGGAGTCCGACTCGATAGCTTCGGTGACTCCCGCGAACGACTGGCGGAGATTTGAGGCGAAGACGTGAGAGGGTCGGACGGGTTCTGCCGTTCTGGCAAGGCTGCCCCTTCCAGAACGCCGCCGTCGAGCTCGCCGACCCCGCGCACCCGGGCACCGAATTCGTCCGCGGGCACAAACAGCGTTTCAGCGAGTTCCTGCGCGGTTTGGTCGAACAGTCGGTGGGCAAGGCGGCGGCGAAGGTCGCCCCGGCCGTGGCCATTCTGGTCGAAGGTGCCATTATGACGGCCGTGATCCAGGGCAACCCGGAGGCCGCCAACGTGGCGCGGGACGCCGCCCTGAGACTGGTGGGCGAAGAGAAAGGGGTGTAACCCATCTCATTTTTTTCGCGCCTGCAATTTACAGACCTGTCTGTATTGTTCTTTGTTGGTCGTCGACGGCCGCGTTGGCCGGCACGCCCGACAAATCCTTCAGGAGTCGGAACATGGTTCCGTACAAAGTCGCTCTGTTCGCCCGCCTGGAAGCCAAGCCCGGCAAGGAAAACGAGGTCGCGAAGTTGTTGGAAGGGGGGCTGGCGATGGCCAAGCAGGAGCCGACGACCGAAGCGCGCAACTTCTTTGAGGATCGCCGACCTTCAAGCATGTGCCGACCCGGGCTCATGCGGCCACGCGGCCTGCGCCGCTCAGACCTGCGGTCGGGCGACTGACTTAGGTTACCGCATGACTTTGCCAACGTCCTGTTCACTTCGCAGGGCCGGGCAGCGGGATGAATCGCACCTCGTCGCACACCAGGTAGCCTCCCATCGGCGCGCCAGAAAAACGGACTGACGTGATCGCCGGCGCCTTCACGGTCAGCTCGAAGCTCGGGACCGGCTGCTCCGGCCCGGTTCGCTCCGGCACCCTGTCCCGCGCGGCCCGGTCCACGGATTTGCCATCGTTGTCGTACGCCTCGACCGCGGCCGTGCTGCCGATCGAACCCCACAAGACTAATGTGACGCCTGACACGGGCTTCGGAAAACGGATTTCGACCGGGATCGACTCGCTCGCCATCGCATTGAGGATGCCCGTCCGCGGCGTCTTCAGGTGCGGGAAGAACATCACCCGCCCGGCGGCGCGACTCCTGGTCGGCCGGTGCGCCGGAGCGAACACGACGCCTGGATCGGTGTAACTCGGCATCGGCTTGCCGGTCTCAACCTTGTCGAAGTTGATGACGACGTCGCGGTCTCCCGGCGGCGCCGCGACGGCCGCTGCGGCGAGGCCGCAGAGAACTCCGAAACCGATTACTCGGGCGCGTGTCATCGTTCAGACCATATCCAGTCCGCGCATCGTGCCGGTGGACGGGCCGAAGGCGGGCTCCTCGATCCCCAGCCGGTGCAACATCGACACGAACAGGTTCGGCAGCGGGTAGTTGCGGCCGCGGTCGAATGCGATGTGTTGGCCGTGCCGGAAGCCGCCGCCCGCGAGGAGCGTCGGCAGGTTCGTCGTCGAGTGGGCGTTCGCGTCGCCGAGGTTCGTACCGTACAGGACCATCGTCCGGTCCAGGAGCGTCGCGCCGTCTTCCTTCACCGCCTTCAGGCCCTTGAACAGGTCGGCGAGCAGCTTCATCTGCCACTCGTCGATCACCTTCAGTTGCGTCAGCTTCTCCTCGGCGAGGCCGTGGTGCGACAGGTTGTGATAGCTGTCGGTGATGGTCGCACCGTCGATCTGCACGACCGGCGTGCCGACGCTGTTGAGCATCAGCGTGATCGCCCGGGTCGAGTCGGTCTCGAAGGCGAGGCGGGCCAGGTCGTACATGACCTGCACCTTGGCCATGTAGTGGGCAGAGCTGGCCGGGTCCACCGGGGGACTCACCTTGACCGCGGGCTTCGGTTTGTTGGCCCAGCCGCGCGACTCCTGCAGACGGTGCTCCAGGTCGCGGACACTGGAGAAGTACTGGTCGAGCCGGCCGCGGTCGCGGGCGCCGACTTTTTGTTGGAGGTCATTGGCCTGGCCGGCAACGACGTCGAGAATGCTCCGCCCGGTGTCGAGCTCGCGGACCTGCGCCTCAATTTCGGCGGGCGAGCCTTGCAGGAACAGCTGGTTGAAGACCCGGGACGCCTGGCCATCCGGCGGAATGGCGACGCCTGTGCGCGTCCACGACAGGCTGCGGCCGCCGTTGACCGCCAGCGTCAGCGACGGGAATCGGGTCAAACTGCCGAGTCGCTCGGCCACGAGCTGGTCAAGCGAGATCGAGTTGCGGAATGAGCTGCTGGCCGGGTGCGGGGCGGCGGTGAGGAAGGCGATGTCCGACGGGTGGCCGCCGTCCACGAACGGGTGCGACACGCCGCTGAGCACGGTGAAGTCACCGCGTTGCTCCTGCAAGATTTGCAAGTACGGTGACGGCGTGTAGTCGCGGCCGGCGTCTTTGGGGAAGAACGGCCCGGGCAGGACGCCGAGATTGTTGCAGATGCAAAACATCCGCCGCGGCACCGGGCCGGCCGCCGCCCGCGCGAACGGCGCTCGCATCGACTCCAGGAACGGCAGCGCAAGCGCCACGCCTGCACCGCGGAAAAACCGCCGCCGGGAGATGGGCCGCCGAGTCGAGGCGAACGGGGCCGCTAACGTCGAGCGAGTTTGCGAGGTCATTGTCGGGTCGCCCTTACTTGTTCCGGAACAACTCGCTCTGCACGATCGCGTGGACAATGCTCCGCACGCCGTACTGTTTCGCCTTGGCCGCCGCCAGGATCTTCTCGATCTCCTCCCGGTCGGAGAACCGCACCGGGGCGCCCGTGGCGAAGACCGTCAACTGCCGCGCCAGGTTCCGCGCGATCGGCACTTCGTCCTGCACCAACAGCTTCTTGAGCTCGCGCACGTCCTTGAACGGCCGGCCGTCCGGCAGCGCACCGGCCGAATCGACCGGCAGGGCGTAGTGGAACATGAACGCCTGCCCGTTCATGCCGTGGCCCTTGACCGGCAGCATCTTGTCGGACACCGCCCGGTAGCGATCGCGGTAGCCGCCCATCACGTCGAAGCTCTCCAGCGCGAATCCCGGCGGGTCCATCTTGCGGTGGCAGGCGGCGCAGCTGGCATTGGCCCGGTGCTTGTCCAACTGCTGGCGGATCGTCACGGCGCCGCGGATGTCCGGCTCGACGGCCTCGACGGTCGGCGGCGGGGGCGGAGTCTCGAGGCCGAGAATGCGTTCGGTGATCCAGTGGCCGCGCAGTACCGGCGAGGTCGTCGTGCCGTTGGCGGTCACCTTGAGGACGCTCGCCTGCGTCATAAGTCCGCCGCGGAGGCTATCGGGCGGCAACATCACCTTGCGGAAGGCGACGCCCGAAACGCCGCGGACGTCGTAATGGTCGGCCAGCCGCTCGTTCAGGAACGTGAAGTCCGAATCGACGACCAGTCGCGCCGGCAGGTCGGCCCGCAGTAGCTCGCCGAAAAAGAGCCGCGTCTCTTCGATCGCGGCCAGCTTGAGCGGGTCGTCGAGTTCGTAGTCGTTGTAGAGCGTCGTGGACGGCGACGTGTCGTCGATCTTCCGCAGGTCGAGCCAGTAGTCGGTGAACGCCTCGACGAAGCGGCGCGACTTCGGGTCGGCGAGCATCCGCTCGGTCTGGGCCCGCAGCACCTCCGGCTCACCGAGTTCTCCCTTGTCGGCCAAGGCCCGCAGCGTATCGTCGGGGATCGAGTTCCACAGGAACAGGGCCAGCCGCGTGGCCAGGGCGTATCCGTCGAGCCGGCCCGGCTTCTCCTCGACGAACACGAATCCCGGCGACGACAGGACCGCCGTGTAGGCCGATAGCAATGACCGAGTGAAGCCGGAGCCCTGCCGGAATT
>DATJGQ010000347.1:0-4244 GCA_035494815.1 Gemmataceae bacterium | reverse complement strand
GTTCGCGTCAAAGTCGCCGAGCACGCGCTCGCGCTTCAGCAGCTTTTTCTCGTGCGTGACGAGGTCGTAGTCATAGACCGACTGCGGCGTCGTGAACGACGCGTACCCGAAGCGGTAGGTGGAGCTGTCGAACTCGGCATTGGTGGAACCAGAGAGCGAATAGGTCGGCTCCGGCATCGCGACGACGTGGACGCGGTCCGCCGTCAGGTCGCGGACCAGGAGTCGGTCCAGCCCATCGGTCTTTTCGTCGACGACCATGTACTTCGCGAAGATCGTCACGCCGCGCAGCAACACGTCGGGCCGGTGCGCGATGACCTCTCGCCACCTTGCCGGGTCGCTCACCGCGGCCTTGATCAGCCGAAAGTTCTTGGCGTCCTTGTTCGTCAGCACATAGAAGGAGCCGCCGTTGTGCCCCACGATGCGGTAGCGGTGCTTGGCCTCGCGCGGCCGGAAGACCTGGAACGCGGCGGTCGGCCGGTCCGTCGGCAGGAAATGGGTTTCCGACGATTCGGAACTCGTGATCAATAGCGTAATGTACTTCCGGTCGAGCGTACGGCCGAGCCCGACGCGGAACAGCTCGTCCTTCTCGTGGTACAGCAGTTGATCCTGCTCGCGCGGCGTGCCGAGTTCGTGACGATAGACTTTACACGGGCGTTTGGCGGCGTCATCGACCGAGTAGAACAGATAACGACCGTCGGCCGACCACTGCGGGTTGGAAATCTTCTCGAGCTTGTCCGACAGGAGCTGACCGTTGCGGAGGTCTTTGACGGAGAGGGTGTACTCGCGAAATCCGACATTGTCCGTCAAGTACGCGAGCAGGTTGCCGTCATCGCTGACCGCCTGGGCGCCGAGGCTGAAGAACTTCTGCCCCTTCGCCAGTTCGTTGACGTCGAGCATCACCTCTTCGGCCGCGTCGAGGCTGCCGCGCTTGCGGCAAACGATCGGATACTGCTTGCCCTCCTCGGTTCGGTTGTAGTAGTAGAAACTGCCGCGCCGGTACGGCACGCTCAGGTCGGTCTGCTGGATGCGGGCGAGGAACTCCTTGTAGAGCTTTTCACGGAACGGTTCGATCCGCCGGGTGACCAGGTCCGTATAGGCGTTCTCCGCCTTCAGGTAGGTCGTGACATCGGCCGAGCCTTTTTCGCGCAGCCAATAGTACGGGTCGACGACGGTCTCGCCGTGCAGCGTGCGGACGTGGGCCTTTTGCTCCGCCTTGGGCGGCGGGCTGAATTTGGGATTGACGTCGGCCGAAAGTGGACCGAGCCAAAATAGAACTGCGAGGGCGGCCGGGACGTACAGTTGGCGCATACCCGCTCCAATGGCGACCTGCCGGATTGGACAATGATCTGATGCCGCCATCATACAAAGGCGGGCGGCGGCCGGCTTTGGAACTCCTTGACATGTCGGCGGCACAGGTAGTACCGTGGGAACCTGCCGTGCCAGGGAGGCGAGCGTGCCGCGGTTGATCGTCATTAAAGGGGCAGACGAGGGCCGGCAGTTCGACCTCACCGGCCCGACGGTGGGGATCGGCCGGGACTCCGGCAACGCCATTCGGCTTCACGACACCGAAGTTTCGCGCCGCCACGCCGAACTTCGCCTCAGCCTCGACGGATCCAGTTACCGGCTCGTCGACCGTAATAGCGCCAACGGCGTTCACGTCAACGGTCGCCCCATCCACGACGCCATCCTCCAGCCGGGCGATCAGCTACAGATCGGGCAGACGGTGCTCGTCTACAGCACGGGCCGCCGGGAAGACCGTCCCCCGGACCCGGTCGCTGATCAGTCGGCAGGTTCGCTCGCGGACCGGATCCGCATGATCACGCGACAGGACGTCGAGCTGAGGTCCGCGATCGTGAAAACGATCGGCGAGACCGAGGGCAGCCGCATCCTGGCCCGCGCCGAGGACGCCCACTCGCCCTGGTTACGCACGCGGCTGGCCAACCTCGCGATTCTGTACGAAGCGAGCCAGGCCGTCAGTCACATCCTGGATATCGACGAGCTCCTCGGCCGCATCCTGGAACTGGTGTTCCGCTCGGTCGAAGCCGATCGTGGCTGCGTCATGCTGTTGAACGCGGACAGCGGGGTCCTCGAGCCGAAGGCAGTCCACTGGCGGAACCCGGCCGACGAAGCCGACCAGATGGCCATCAGCCGGACGATTACCGAGCACGTGCTCCGCGAACGCCAAGGCATCGTGGTTTCGGACGCGGCGCACGACAGCCGGTTCGATAAGGGGCAAAGCATTGTCCGGTTCGGCATTCGCGAGGCGATCTGCGTGCCGATGAAGGGCCGACACGAGACGATGGGAGTGCTCTATCTCGACACTCATTCGCCGCCGGCGGAAAGGCCATCCCTCGTCGACCCGCCGACCCCGCCGCCGGGGAAATTCACCGAGGACCATCTGGCGCTCGCCATCGCCGTCGCTCACCAGGCGGCGCTCGCCGTCGAAGAGACACGCTATTACCGAGCGATGCTGCAGGCGGAACGACTGGCCGCCGTCGGGCAGACGATCGCGGCCCTGTCCCACCACATCAAGAACATCCTGCAAGGGTTGCGGAGCGGCAGCGACATCCTGAAACTCGGCATGAAGGACAAGGACGACGCCCTGCTCCAACAGGGCTGGAAGATCGTCGAGAAGAACCAGGGCAAGATTTACAACCTCGTCCTGGACATGCTCTCGTACTCGAAAGAGCGGGAGCCGCTGTTGGAGCCGGCCCACCTCGACAAAGTCGCAGCGGAAGTCGCGGACTTGATGCAAGGCCGGGCGAAGGAAGTCGGAGCGACGCTATCGGTCGAATGTACGAACGACCTGCCGCCCCAGGCGTTCGACCCGGACAGCATGCACCGCGCGCTGCTGAATCTCGTCTCCAACGCCCTGGACGCCGTCGAAGGACGAACCGCCCCGCGGGTCGCGATCCGCATCGAGCGCGACGCCGAGCCGGACTGGGCTCTGGTCCAGGTGCGGGACAATGGCGTCGGCATTCCCGCCGAGAAGCTCGCGGACGTGTTCAAGCCGTTCGTCAGCACGAAAGGGGCAAAGGGAACCGGACTCGGCCTCGCGGTCAGCCGCAAGATCGTCCGCGAACACGGCGGCGACTTGACGGTGGCGAGCGTGCCGGGCGTCGGCAGTATCTTTACGATCCGCCTGCCGATGCGGAGTCTGAACGAGCCAGACCCGCTCGCCACGAACGCGCGCGGCACGTCACTTGAGCCGCCGGAGCCGGATTGAGTCGATTGGCCATTTCGGCCGGCCGTACAACTCGTCTCACCCACAAGCTTTCTCGCCGCGATCACGGTTCGGCGTGTAATCCCGCGCTTCGCCATTTCGTTTCGCCGTGGAACTGCGGAGAATTAAGACGTCGCGGCGCGGCTGGAAGTCGCCCAGTCGGAGTCGCCCAATCGCCCGGTTCGGCCGCGGGAGCGCGCCCAATGACCCGATCGTCCGAACCACCGACACCGTACCGGCCGGGGTGGTCCGCCCTCTTCGGCCGGGCGGCGATCGCGGGAGCGATCGGCTGCGCCGCACTCACTGCCGCCGGCGGGGCAGACCCGCCGGCGGCAGTTTCTTCCAACGACGGCGCGGTCACGCTCCGCGCGAAAAAAGCCCTCTGGGACAATCCGACGCTTCTCAAGCTCAACCTCGGCGTCCGGGTCCAAAACGGCGTGGCGACGTTGCACGGCCCGATCCCGCACGCCGCCCTCGCCGAGCAGGCGATCAGCAGCGTTCGTGCGGTGGCCGGCGTCCGCGACGTCGTCAGCGAACTGTATGTCGTCAACCCGGACAGCCCTCTCGCCCAGGCGATGAAGGATCCGGTCACCGCCCGACGGCCGAACGCGACCAGGGACACGATGTCGCGACCGCAGGTCGAATCGCTGCGAGTCGGCGAGTCGGAGCGCCCCGGAACCATGCCCCAGACGCTCGTCCCGCCCCTCGTGGCGCCGAACGCGACCGTCCCACTGATTGAGCAAATCGCTCAATTGCGCGACCGCGACCAGCGGTTCGGGGAGATCCGGATCGAGATTCGGTCCGGTCAGGTGACGTTGCGCGGAACCGTCTGGCGTTCGCAGGATGCGTGGGACTTCGTCCGGCTCGTCCGCGAATTAGCCGGCGTCGGCGGCGTCACGAACAGTATCGCTACAAAGCAGTAATCCAGGCGAGCGGGGTCGCGTAAGCGCCCCGAGGACTCCCACGCCGCTCGACCGCATACTCGGCGGTCGAGCCCCTGAGAATCCTCGGGGCGCTTACG
>DATJGQ010000346.1:0-3240 GCA_035494815.1 Gemmataceae bacterium | reverse complement strand
CAGCGACCGGCCCTCACCGCTCGAAATCGCCGGCAGCACGCTCGGCTCGTCGATGCTAATGGTGATCCCGTACCAGCGGGCGCCGCGGCTGACCGATCCGCACCAGAAGTACACGCGATCGGCGTTGCTCGCGGCCGTGCGGGACGGCGTGAACGGCCTGCGACCGCCGCCGCCACGCTACACCTATCGCATGCCGGCCTACGGGCACGATGCGGAGGCGGCCGTGCAAGCGCTCGCGGAAGCCGACGGCGAACTTCCGGATGCGCCGGAACCGCCGCCGCGGGTGCCGGCGGATCAGACGTTGGGTTCCGTGCACGGGCCGATCATGGTTGGCTTCCAGGGTTACGGCTGCGTGTCCTGCCACATGTGGAACGGCCAGACACTCGCCGAAACCGACCCGGGTTCGATCGGCCCGGACTTGACCAAGGCATTCGGACGCATTCGCCGCGATTGGTTCGACCGCTATCTCGAAAACCCGGCGCGAGCGCACCCCGGTACGCCGATGCCGAGCATCTTCGCCAAGGACAAGCCGGCGACCCTGACGGCCGTACTGGACGGCGATTCCGCGAAACAGAAGGACGCGCTCTGGAGTTATTTCGCGCTCGGCCGGTCGGCCCCGAGCCCGAAACCGCCGCCGCCGTTGCCCGTGACGGCACCCGCGGCCGGCGAACCGGCGATCGTCGGTCAGATTCCTGTTCGCGTGGCGGGCGGCGGCGTGGTCGAGAGCATCTGCGTCCTGACCGCGGATCACGATCTGATCGTCTACGACGTCGGCAATCTGAAGCTGCACAGCGTATACACCGGCGGGCAGATTCTCCGCGGCGTGCAGGGCCGGCTGCGAACGTTTACGGTATCGGGGACGCCGATCCAGGCGAAGTTCGACGCGCCCATACTGCCGGATAATCCGAGGGGTAAGACCTTTCTCGGCTATGACCGCCTGCCCCACGGTGTTCGCATCCGGTGGCGCGCCCAGTTTGCGACTGAGACGGTCGAAGTCGCGGAGAGGTTCGAGGTTACCTGGGAAAATGGCCGCCGACAGATACAGCACGATTGCCTTTCCAACGTCGCCCAACGCAGTGTCTACGTCTTGCCGGCGCCGCAGTCGCCTGCGCCCGTGGAGCGCGCCGCCGTGGTCGATCCGGGTGCCTCGGACGGCTCGCTCGAACGTCCCGGATATCGGGCCATCGCCTATCCGCGGCCGAAAGGCCCGTCGGGCGAAGACCTGATCATGCCCGGGGCGATCGCGGTCAACCCCAAGAACGGCCGCGTCTTCATCGCGTCGATGAAGCTCGGCGAGATCTTCGTGCTCAACGACCCAGGTGACGACGGCAAACAGGCCCGCTTCGAAAACTACGCCCGCGGCCTGTTTCAGGAAGCGTACTCGATGCTCGCCGAGCCGGACGCGTTGTACGTCTTGCACCGCCGCAACCTGACCAAGATCGTGGAGGGCGACGGTTACGGCGTCGCGTCTCACTTCGATCGTGTCGCGGCCCTCCCGCACGGCATCGCCGACACGTACGACTACGGCTACGGCCTGGTCCGCGACCGCTCCGGGGCGTTCGTCTACACGTATGCCCCGTACGCCAACACGAAGATTCCCGGCTCCGGCGGCGCCGTGCGGCTCGTGCCCGGGAAGGCGCCGCAGGAAGTCGCGTACGGCTTCCGCAACCCGATCGGCTGGTGCACCGGCCCCGACGGCGAAGTGTTCTTCACCGACAATCAGGGCGAGTGGGTCGCGACCAACAAGCTCTGCCACTTGTCGGAAGGCCGATTCTACGGCTTCCCGAATTCGGCCCAGCGGGAACATGCGAGCAAGCCGCCCGGCAAAGCCGCGGTGTGGGTCCCTTACGACTGGGCGCATTCCATCAACGGCGTCACCTACGACAACACCGGCGGCAAGTTCGGGCCGTTCGCGGGGCAGTTTTTCATGGCGGAGCTGATGTTCGGCGGCGCCGTCATCCGGGCCGATCTGGAAAAGGTGAACGGCGAATATCAGGGGGCATGCTTCCCGTTCTGGGGCCGCGGGCTGCTCGGCCCGCTCTGCCTCGCGTTCGACCCGCGCGGCCGGCTATTCGTCGGCGGCATCACCGAACCGGGCTGGATGGTCCAACCCGACCGCGGCGCGCTTTTCCGCATCGACTACACGGGGAACTTGCCGTTCGAAATGCAATCGATCCGCGCCCTGCCGAACGGGTTCCGCGTGACCTTCACGCGGCCCGTCGCTCCGGATTCGGCCCGCGACCGGGCAGCGTATCAGATCGAGCATTATCGTTACGAGTACACCGGCGCCTACGGGTCGCCCGAGCTCGACCGGACGCGCGTGGCGGTCGAACGCGTGGAGTTAGCCGCCGACGGCCGCAGCGCCGACCTGATCATTGGCCCCCTCGTCAAAGACCGTGTCTATATGATTCAACCGCGGGGCGTGCGTTCGGCGACCGGCGAGCCGCTCCTGCACCCGATGGGCGCGTACACTCTTAACGAAATCCCCGGAGGTCAACGGCCATGATTACGACGCGCTTGTTACTCGCATCGGCGGCCGGGCTGTCCCTCTCTGTCATGGCCGTCGCGGGAGGCGCTGAAACCTCGATGACTGTCCACAAGCGCTCACGCGTCGAACAAGGCGGCGTGTGGGCCGTCCGCGAGACGGTCGAGCAGTGGCAGCCGAAGCAGTCGGCCGTCATCGTTTGCGACATGTGGGACGCCCACCATTGCCTGAACGCCGTCCGGCGTGTCGGCGAAGTGGTCCCGCGGATGGACCGTTTCCTCGACGAGGCCCGCAGCCGCGGCGCCCTCATCATCCATGCCCCGTCCGGCTGCATGGCGACCTACAAGGATCATCCCGGCCGCAAACTCGCCCAGGCCGCGCCGAAGGCCGCCAACCTGCCGGCGGACATCGGCCAGTGGTGCTACCAGATCCCGGCCGAGGAAAAAGGCGTCTACCCGATCGATCAGAAGGACGGCGGCGAGGACGACGACCCGATCGAGCACGCCCGCTGGCACGAGCGTCTCGCGGGCATGGGCCGCAACCCGAAGTCGCCGTGGAAGGCTGAGACCGACCTGCTCACGATCCGCGACGGCGACGCGATCAGCGACTCCGGCGTCGAGATTTGGAACCTGCTCGAGCAGCGCGGCATCCGCAACGTCATGCTCGTCGGCGTGCACACGAACATGTGCGTCCTCGGCCGCCCGTTCGGACTGCGACAGTTGTCGAAAAACGGGAAGAACGTCGTGCTCGTCCGC
>DATJGQ010000345.1:0-4049 GCA_035494815.1 Gemmataceae bacterium | reverse complement strand
GAAGCGGTCCGCTGGGCGGCGGACCTGTATCACGAGTCGCTGCTCAATTCCCCGGCGGCCGAAACGGCGCGCGACTACCTCAGCGAGCGGCGGTTGACCGGCGAGACGATTCGCACGTGGTTGCTGGGGTACGCCGCGCTGGCCGGCGACTGGCTGGCGAAGCAGGCGGGGAAGGCGCCGGTGCCGGTCGAAGTTCTCGTCGAAGTCGGACTTCTCGCGCCCAGCAATTACGGCACGGGCTATTACGACCGGTTCCGCGATCGGATCATGTTCCCCATCCGGGACGTTCGCGGACAGGTGGTCGGATTCGGCGGCCGAATTCTGCCAAACTCGCCTTTAGCTTCCCGGGCACCCAAGTATTATAACTCTTGTGATACGCCCCTATTCTCTAAGTCCGACCTGATTTACGGAATCGACCGGGCGAAGCTCGCGGGCCAGACGGCCGGCAGCCTCGCCGTAGTGGAGGGGTACACCGACGTCCTGATGGCGCACCAGATGGGTGTGGCCAACGTGGTCGCGACGATGGGCACCGCGCTCACGGCCCGGCACGTGCAATTGCTCCGCCGGTATAGCCCGCGCGTGGTTCTCGTGTACGATGCAGACGAAGGGGGAAGCACCGGGGTCGACCGCGCCCTGGAACTGTTCCTGCAAGAAGACGCCGAACTGGCGATCGCGACATTGCCGGAGGGGATGGACCCGTGCGACCTTTTGGTCAGTCGCGGGGTTGAACCATTTGGCAGCGCTCTCGCGTCCGCGAAGGACGCGCTCGACTTCAAACTGGATCAGTCCCTCTCGGCGGCGGCGTCGGAGGGGGTGGAAGGCAGTCGGCGGGCGGTCGAGACGGTACTCGGGGTGCTCGCCCTGGTGCCGGACGGCGCCGGCGGGCCGGCGGCCCTGAAACGCGACCTGGCACTGACCCGCGTCGCCCGCCGGTTCGGGCTGCGGGAGGAGTTGGTCCGGGAACGGTTCGCCGAGGTCCGCGCCAAGCAGCAGGCGCGAGCGGCGACGCCGGAGAAGGTGACTGAGGAAGTCGTCGAGGTCAAACGTTCGGCCCGATCGGCCCCCGCCGATCCGCTCGAACGCGAACTGCTCCAGGTGCTGCTGGCCGATTCGTCCCTCGTCGCCGTGGCGAGGACCGACGTCGCGCCGGAGATGATCGAGCACCCGGGACTGCGCCGGTTGTTGCAAGGGCTGTACGACCTGTTGGACGAGGGCCAGACGCCGGACATCGACCTGTTGCGGTTCCGGCTCGCGGACAACCCGAAGTTGATGGAGAAGGCGCTCGAGTTGCAAATGGTCGGCCGGTTGCATCAGGACCGGGCCGACTGGCTGTCGCAAGCCCTGAATCTCGTCGCCCAGCGACGGGAGGCACGGCGGGCGAGGCAGGTGGTGGGAGAAATCCACGCCGCACCCACGGAGGAAGCGGCGATCGAGAAATTGCGGCTCCTGCAACAGAGATGAGGGGCCCGGACACGGAACCACGGATGGTGCGTTCGGTCAAGGTTCGCTTCACGCCGCGGCCCGGCACTGGCCCTCACGTCCACCGTGGAGGGGGCCGGCGGTCGGCCGGGTGAGGAGGACGCGCATGGAATTGAATGCGAATTTGAAGATGGACGACAGCCTCAAGGCGCTGCTCGAAACCGGGAAGCGCAAAGGCTACCTGACCTTCGCCCAGGTCAACGAGTACCTGCCGGACGACGCCGTCAACCCGGACAAACTCGACCAGCTCCTCCAGGTCCTCGAGGAGCACGGCATCGAACTGATCGAGGAGTCCGAAGCCGAGGAGCGGGAGACCGACACCCGCCGCACGGACCAGACCGACGAGGCCGCCGGCGATACCGAGCTGACTTTCCTCGACGACGACGACGGCCGCCGCATCGACGACCCCGTCCGGATGTACCTCACCCAGATGGGCGAGATCCCGCTCCTCAAGCGGGAAGAGGAAATCGCGCTCGCCAAGAAGATCGAAGTCACCCGCAAGCGGTTCCGCCGCAAAGTCCTCGAGTGCGATTACGCCCTCCGCAACGTGGTCGAGACGCTCAAGCGCGTCCACTGCGGCGATCTTCCGTTCGATCGCACCGTCAAGGTGTCGCTGACGGAGAACCTGGAGAAGGACAAGATCCTCCAGCGGATGCCGCACAACCTGAAGACGCTCGAACTTCTGATGGAGCAGAACGTCGAGGACTTCAACAAGATCGCCGACGCGCGAAACAGCGAGGACGTCAAGAAGGAGCACCGCCGCTCGCTCAAGTCCCGCCGCCGCAAGACGGTGACGCTGGTCGAAGAATTGTCGATCCGCACGCAGAAAGTCCAGCCGCTCATGAAGAAGCTGGAGCAGATCAGCGAGCGGATGGACGAACTCGAGCGACAGGTCGAGGGGCTCAAGGGTGTCCGGTCCGCGAAGGAAGACCGCGCGAACCTCGAAAAAGAACTGCTCGACCTGATGGTGATCACGCTCGAGGAGCCGGCGTCGCTGCGGAAGCGCTGCGAGGTCATGAAGAAGCGGTTCGGCGAGTACGAGGACGCCAAGCGGGCCCTCTCCGGCGGTAACCTGCGGCTCGTCGTCTCCATCGCCAAGAAGTACCGCAACCGCGGCCTCTCGTTCCTGGATCTCATCCAGGAAGGCAACACCGGTCTGATGCGGGCGGTGGACAAGTACGAATACCGCCGCGGCTACAAGTTCTCGACCTACGCGACCTGGTGGATTCGCCAGGCGATCACCCGGGCGATCGCCGATCAGGCCCGCACGATCCGCATTCCGGTACACATGATCGAGACGATGTCCAAGCTGCGGAACGTCTCGAAGAAGCTGCTGCAGGAGATCGGCCGCGAGCCGACGATCGAGGAGACGGCCAAGGCCGCCGGCATCTCGGTCGAGGAGACGCGGCGGGTGCTCAAGATCAGCCGGCACCCGATTAGCCTCGACCGCCCGGTCGGCGAGAGCGAGGACAGCTACTTCGGCGATTTCATCGAGGACGACGGCGTCGAGTCGCCGGTCAACGCCGCGACCCAGGAGATGCTCAAGGACAAGATCGAGTCGGTCCTCAAGACACTCACCTATCGGGAGCGGGAAATCATCAAGTTGCGGTACGGCCTGGGCGACGGCTATACGTACACGCTTGAAGAGGTCGGCCGCATCTTCAAGGTGACCCGCGAGCGGGTGCGGCAGATCGAGGCGAAAGCCGTGCGGAAGCTGCAGCACCCCGTGCGAAGTCGCCAACTCGAGGGATTCCTCGACGGCGTTCTTCGCCGATAACCGAACCCCACACCGCCGGCCGAAAGGCCGGCGGTTTTCGTTAGTAGGCCGTGTTTTTTGGGAATTGAACATGTCCGGCATTTCGAACGTCCTTCGTGAGATTCATCGATTGCGGAAACACGCGAGCGAATTGCAGGAACAGATCGACCGCGCCCCGGTGCAGTTGAAGGCGCAAAAGAATCGGGCGGCGAAATCGGAGGCGACCTTCGCCGGAGCGCAGGACGCTTTAAAAAAGGCCAAGGTGGCTATCCTCGAACGTGAAGCGACTCTCAAGTCGACGCACCAGCAGATCGCGAAATACGAACGGCAGAAGGATGAGGCGACCGACCCGAAGGCGTACGAGGCGCTGCAGCACGAGATCGCGGCCGCGAAAAAGCAGGCCCAGGGCCTGGAAGACGAAATCCTGGAATCGATGGCCGGCGTCGAGGAGCAGACGGCGAAGCTGCCCGAGTTGGAAGCGACCAAGAAGAAGGTCCTCGCGGAAGTCGCAGCATTCGAGGGTGAGCAGAAGGAGCGGCTGGGGCGGCTGTCCGGCGAGCTCAAGTCGGCCTTGGAGCAATTGAAGGCCGCCGAGGCGCAGGTGCCCGACGATTTCCGGCCGCAATATCAACGGCTGGTGAATGCGTACGGTGCCGATTCGCTGGCCGCGGTGGAGGGGCAGACCTGTTCGCACTGTCACATGCAGATCACATTTCAGCAGCAGCACGAGGTGACGACCGGGCACTTTATTTGCTGCAAGAGCTGCGGGCGGGGGTTGTATTTGCCTTAAAAAAGATCACCTGAGTTCCGCCGC
>DATJGQ010000344.1:0-4801 GCA_035494815.1 Gemmataceae bacterium | reverse complement strand
CCGCGCATCCCGGGCCAGCGCAGCCGCCTGTACGTCGTGGCGGTCGGTGCCGGTGCGGAAATCGTGAGGGGCCATGTAGACACGGTCGCCGAAGCACGCCCCGTGGCCACATGCCAGCACCACGAGCGTGTCTTGCGGCCGCGCCAGTTCGGCGACGTCGGCCACCGTGTCCAGGATCATTGCCCGCGTCGCGTCGCGGTCGAGCACGGGCACGATATCGACACGGTCAAACAGCTTTGCGCCGCGGGTGCGAAGCAGTTCGGCGATCGACCGCACGTCCTGGGTCGGGTAGTTCAGGTGCAACCCCTTGTCGGCATAGTCGCTGATGCCGACGGCCACGACGTACATTCGGCCGCGCTGCCCCGGGGTTCGCGGGTGCGCCAGTTCGACTTCCGACGCGACCGACTCCTGTGAACCGTCGCGATCCATCGCGCGCACGCGAATCTTGTTCGGCCCGGGTGCGAGGGGCACGGCGAAGGTCACCCGCGTCGCCTGGCCGCCTGGGCCCGGTTGCGCCTTCGTCGGGACCGCGAGAGGAATGCCGTTATTCGCGACCGAAACGGCGCCGACGCCGCCGCCCTGGTCGACGAGGTCGGCCGTCAGCGTCGCGGTCGGCGCGCCCGAACCGAGATCCGTCGGCATGGAAAGCTTGACGACCGGGGGTTTAGCCCGGCCGAGCGACTTTGCCGGGAACGGCCGCTCGCCCCGCCACACCTCGGCGAGCAGTCCGGGGCGGTAGCCCTCGGCGAAGAACTGATCGATCTCACCGCCGGTCATCTTCTGGAAGCGATAGCCGAGCACGTGGCGGCCGGCCTCCGTCGCGTCGAACAGGCCGTCGGGACTGGCGACGGCCCAAACCTTACGCTCGCCGTCGGTCGTGAGCGTGAGCAGTTCCCGACCTGTGGCCAGGTCCCATAGCCGCGCCGTGCCGTCGCGCGAGGCGGTCAACATCGTCCGTCCGTCGGGACTGGGGACGATCGATTGGACCTCCCCGGCGTGGCCGGCGAACGTCCGGACGTTCCGACCGGTGGCCGCGTCCCACATCATGACGAGTTCCTCGCGCTCGCCGGAAATGACGCGCCGGCCGTCCGGGGTGAACGCGACCGAGCGCACGTCGTTGGTGTGCCTCCCGGCTCCGGTAATGCGCCGGCCCGTGGTCGCGTCCCAGATGATGCTGGTGTCGTCGTTCGACCCGGTGATGAAACGCCGGCCGTCCGGGCTGAAGGCGAGGCAGGTGCAATCCTCCCGGTGCCCGCGCGTCATGAACTTCTGCGCGCCAGTCTTGGTGTCCCACAGCCGCGCGGTGAAGTCCTTCGACGCCGTCCCCAGCGTGGTTCCGTCGGGGCTGAACGCGACCGCCAGGAATCCCCTCGGCGATTTGAGTGTGTGGACTTGCTCGCCGGTCTGCACGTCCCAGAGGATGGCAGTCCCGTCGGGCGAGCCGGTGAGGAGCCGTTCTCCGTCGGGACTGAAGGAGACCGACACGACGGCCCCGGTGTGGCCCTTGTAGGTTCGCAACGGCTTGCCGGCCTCGACGTCCCAGAGGATCACCGCGCCGTCGGTCGAGCCGGACACCAGGCGTCGCCCGTCGGGGTCGAAGGCCACCGACTGAACGGGCGACTGGTGACCGGCCAAGGTTCGCACCGGCCGACCGACGGAAGTGTCCCACAGAACGACGACGCGGTCCTCCAACCCGACCGCGATGTATCGCCCGCCGCGGTTGACGACCGCGGAGTGGATCGGCACGGTGGACTGCATCACGATGACGGTCGCTTTTTCCGGCCCCGGCTTGGGGACGGAAAACCGCAATTGCTGGCCCGCCGCGACATCGACGAGGCGTTCATCTTCGGCGCCGTCGGCGAACTTCACGGCCACTTTGACGCGCCGGATCTCGTCAGGTTTGAGGTCGGCGATTGTGACGGCGCGGGGGTCGTCGAGCGGCTTGCCGTCCGCGGTGGCCGTCGCGCCGGGGGGGAGAATGAGTTCCAGAACGGCGGGCGGGGCGAGGACGTCCTGGGCCTGGAGCAACGCAGCCGAGGCGAACGGGAGCGCGCACGCTAGAAGAAAAAGAAATGCAGATGTCGCAGATGTCCGACGTGACGTACACCGAGTAACGCCAAGATCGAAACAGAACTGCTGTCCTGGTCGTGCACTCATTGGCGTGCCCTTCAAACCGCCGGGTGCCATGCCCACGGCTTTGCGTGGGCATGAGTGACTGGTGGGCGCAAGAAAAGACTTGCGCACGCAAAGTCGTGGGCATGGCACCCGGCAATAATGCATAACCCAGGCGAAGTGCTTAATTCAACCCTTCGAGCACGCCGGTGCTGTCGCCAAGCTTCGGCACATTCGCACCGAAGCGCTCCAGCATTGCGAGCCAGAGATTGTTCAGCGGCGTCTCGGCCTTGTAGCGGATGTAGCGGCCCGGCTTGATCGTGCCCCCGCCACAGCCGACCATGAGCACCGGCAGGTCGTGGTGGGCGTGGCGGTTCGGGTCGGCGATCGCGCTGCCATAGGTGACCATGCAGTTGTCCAACAGCGTGCCATCGCCTTCCTTGATCGACTTCAGCTTGCCCGTGAAATAGGCGAACTGCGACACCAGATAGGTGTTGATCACCTTCAGCTTTGCAAGATTGTCCGGCCGATTCTGGTGGTGCGAGATCGAGTGGTGGCCTTCGTTGACCCCGACCACCCGATACTTCTGCTCGCTCCCCTCGCGGCCCAGCATCATGGAGCAAATGCGGGTGGAGTCGGTTTGGAACGCCAGCACCATCAGGTCGTACATCAGGCGGATATGGTCTGTCAGATCGGCGGGGACGCCGACGGGCCGGAACACGTCGTCGGGGACGGCGGCCGGCGTGAGCGGCTCGGCGCGGGCGATCCGCTTCTCCAGCTCCCGCACGCCCGACAGGTACTGGTCGAGCTTCCGCTTGTCGTTGCCGCCGAGTTCATTGTTCAAAACCCGGGCATCGTCGAGAACCGCGTCCAGGACACTCGCCCGCAACTGATTCCGGGCGATGACCTCCGGGTCGTTCGGTTTGTCGGCGAACAGGCGGTCGAACACCTGCCGCGGGTTGACCTCCGGCGGCACCGGCGTGGTGGCGTCGCGCCACGAGATCGTGTGCTCGTAGACGCACGAGTAGCCGCTGTCGCAGTTGCCGGCCCCGCGGTATCGTTCGATGGCAAGTTCGATCGACGGCAGCCGGGTGCGCTCGCCGAGCTGCTGGGCGGCCGCCTGATCGGCGGAGATGCCCGCCTGGAAATTCGCACCGGCGGTCTTTCTCGGCTGGGCGCCGGTGAGATACGCGCCGCCCGCCCGGGCGTGGTCGCCGGCCCCGTCGCCGTTGGCCCGCGACTTGTCGCAGGTCAGCCCGCCGAAGACGATCATGTCCTGACGGTGTTCGGCCATCGGTTCGAGGCAGGGGGGCAGTGCAAAGTCCGTCCCTTCGGTCTTCGGCATCCAGTACGGCATGTAGGCGCCGTTGGGCGTGTAGATGAACGCCATGCGGCGCGGCGGCGTGACCGTCCCCACTCTTGCGAAGCCGGCGGGGAGCATCGCGTCCAGTAACGGGAGAGCGACGGCCGTTCCGAGACCTCGCAACACCGTCCGCCGGGAGATCCGCCTGGACATTTCACTTCTCCGGTGTGGTCCGCTTCTGGAACGGGTCGCTCTTAACGATTTCGATCAACAAGGCCGAGAACCGGTCGTTCTGCCGGCCGACAGCGTCCACGATCGCGCTGACCGCCCGCCGGTCGTATGTTTCCAGGCCGCGGCCGAGCGCGTAAGTCAGCATCTTCTCGGCGACGCACCGCACGAACGCGGCCCGGTCCGCACGCAAGATCGTCCGAAACCCGGCGGGACCGTCGAACTTCCGGCCGTCGGGAAGGACCCCCGATGCGTCGATCTTAACGGAACCGTCGTTGTCCCGCCAAGCGCCGATCGCATCGAAATTCTCAAACGCGAACCCGATCGGGTCCATTCGCTGGTGGCAGGACGCACAAACGGCATTCGCCCGATGCTGTTCCATAATCTGCCGGAGAGTACCTTTCAACTCCTTCTGGTCTTCCAGCTCGGGGATATCCAGTTCCGGCGGGGGCGGCGGCGGAGGGCTGTTCAGGATCTGTTCGAGCACGAATTTTCCCCGCTTCACCGGCGAGGTGCGGGTCGCGTTCGAGGACAGGGTCAGAACACCCGCGTGGGTCAGAACGCCGCGGCGGGCGGCGGGCAGTTGGACCCGAACGAACTCCGGCCCCGTCACGCCCGCGATGCCGTAGTGCTTTGCCAGCAACTCATTCACGAATGTAAAATCGGCATCGATCAGATCCATAATACTTCGGTCGTCCCGCACCAGAGCCTCGAAAAACAACAGGCTCTCGCGGGTCATCGCCTCCCGCAATTCCGGCGTAAACGTCGGGAACTGAGTCGGGTCGGGCGACGCCAACTCCAGCTTCCGCAGGGTGAGCCACTGCTCCGCGAACCCGTGCAGGAACGACCGCGACTTAGGCTCCCGGAGCATCCGCCGAACCTGTGCGTCCAGGTTCCGCCGTAACTGTCCTTTCCCGGCCAGAGCGAAGAGTTCGTCGTCCGGCATGGTGTTCCAGAGGAAGTACGACAGCCGGCTGGCCAGCTCGTACTCGCCGTACGGGTAGGTCGTGCCGGGCGGGAGGCCGGCCGGGTCGCGTTCGACCCGGAACAGGAAGTGCGGGGAGACGAGAACCCGGAACAGGGCCGCCCGCACGCGCAACTCAAACCGCTGCCCTTTCTTCTCGGCCGCGTCGTAAAGGGCCAGGCACCGTTCGACCT
>DATJGQ010000343.1:0-2907 GCA_035494815.1 Gemmataceae bacterium | reverse complement strand
CTCTGGACGATGCAGCGGGTCTATCTCGGCACCAATCCCGCGTACAAGGATTACAAGGACATGGACCTGCGGGAGGTGCTGATCGCGATCCCGCTGGTCGTGCTGTCGGTGGCACTAGGCGTTCTGCCGGGCTGGTTCTTGCTGTCGTGGATGCAGCCGAGTCTGGACGTGTTCGTGAACTCGCTAGCGAAGTTGACCCAATAACCGCAAAGCCGCTCGCGGCTATGCAAAGTTGCCATGAACCTCCTCCCCACCGTCAATTACGTCTCCGGCGACCTGTTGCTGTTCCTGCCGGAGCTGATCGTTACGGCGGCGATCGTCATGCTGCTCTTGTTGCGCATGTTCCGCGGATTCGATCGCGTGCAACTCGGTTGGTGCGCCCTGATCCTGACGCTCTTCGCACTGGCGGTCAGCGCCTGGCAGTGGGTCGAGTCGAAGCCGACCGATTCGGTCCCGATCTTCGCCGGCATGATCGTCTACGACAGCCTGACCAATTACCTGCGGGTGCTGTTGCTCTCGGCCACGGCCATTACGATCCTGCTCACGCTGCAGACCGGCATTCCCGACCGCGAAGACTCCGCCGACTTTCACGTGCTCTTGCTGGGCGGCACGCTCGGCATGCTGCTGATGTCCTCCGCCTACCATCTCTTGATGGCGTACATCGCCGTCGAGATGGCGAGCCTGCCGAGCTACGCCCTGGCCGGGTTCCTGAAAGGCCGGCGGCAGTCGAGCGAGGCGGCGCTCAAATATGTGGTCTACGGCGGCGGCGCATCGGGCGTCATGCTCTACGGCATTAGCCTGTTGGCCGGCCGGTTCGGCACCGCGTACCTGCCGGACCTCGCGACGGCGTACGCCTCCGTGCTGAAAAACCAGGCGACGACCGGCGGCGTTGATGCCTTGCTGGTTCTCGGCACGCTGTTCATCCTGATCGGGCTGGCGTTCAAACTGTCGGCGGTGCCGTTCCACTTCTGGTGCCCGGACGTGTTCGAGGGAGCGGCGGCCGAGGTCGCGGCGTTCCTCTCGGTCGCGTCGAAGTCGGCGGCGTTCGCGCTCACGGCCCGGATCCTGCTCGTGCTCTCGGCGACCGCCGGCCCGGACACTTGGCTCCTCGCCCGCTACTTCGGCGTGCCGCTTGCCTTCCTGGCGGCGTTGACCGCGACGTTCGGCAACCTCGCCGCGTACCCGCAGAACAACCTCAAACGCCTGCTCGCCTATTCGACCATCGCCCACGCCGGGTACATGCTGATGGGCCTCGCCGTCCTCACGGCCGAGGGGGCCCGGTCGGTCGTCTTCTACCTGGCGACCTATGTGTTCATGAACCTCGGGGCGTTCGCGGTCGTCGCCTTCCTGCGAAACCGCACCGGCTCCGAGGATTTGCGCGATTACCGCGGTCTGATCTATCGGGCGCCCGGTCTGGTCGTACTGCTGGCCATCTTTCTGTTGAGTCTCCTGGGAATGCCGCCGCTGGCCGGGTTTGTCGCCAAATTCCAGGTGTTCGCGGCCCTCTTCCACGGCGGCCAGGAGGTCGCGTCGAAGGTGCCGTGGCTGTCGGCGGTGTACTACGGCTTGCTGGTGATCGGCGGCGTCAACACTGTCTTCAGCCTCTTCTACTACGTGCGGGTGCTGAAGGTAATGATTCTGGAGAAGCCGCTCGAGGAGATCGAGGGCCGGCCGGCGACGGACCTGGGCGTGCCGACCGTCGCCGTCGCGTATACCGGCGTCCTTGCTCTCGTGGTGCTCGCCCTCGGCATCGTCTGGAACCCGCTGGCCGAGGCGAGCGACCAGAGCGTCCGCCGGTTCGCGCCGCTCGCGGCGGTGCAGGCGCGGCCGCTCATCCCCGCGGCCACCAAAGCGCCGGCGGAAAAAGCCCCGCCGAAAGGGGGCGCCCGCGGCAAAGGCGGAAACGCGAAGGGCGGTAAAGGCGGCGCGAAGCAAAAGGCGAAGGACGAGCCGAAGGCCAAAGGTTAGCGACGCTTCGGGGAAGCGTCATGCACGGGACCCGCCATGAACGACGCGACGACGGCCCGACTGCTGCAGGAACTCGTGCGCCGGGAGAGCCGGTCCCTCTTGCAGTACGTCCGCGAGGTGCCCGTGTGGGTGGGCCCGGCCGACCGCCCGGCGCTGCAAAAGCTCCGCGGCCTCGCCGCCGCGGAACTGGACGCGATCGACGCCCTCGGCCGGCACCTGCAGAAACGGCGGATCGGCTTGGCGGCGGTCGGCCCCTTCCCGCCGGAGTTCACCGACGTCAACGACGCCGCGTTGCACCATCTCCTGCCGAAGCTCGTCCGCGAGCAGAAGGAAGCCGCCGCCGACGTCGAGGCGGCGCTCACCAAGATCGGCGAGGACCCCGCCCGGCCGCTGGTCGAACGCCTCGCGCACCTCAAGCGGCGGCAGCTGCCGGAACTCGAGGGGCTCTCGGCGAAGCCGCATACGATTACGTGAGTGGTCGGCGATAATGGGACCTATGGGAGTTATGGGACTTATGGGTCCCATATGTTCCATAAGTCCCATAGGTCTCATGAGAACCACTCACCCAATGCCTCTCTTCGACTCGCACGCCCATCTGACCGACGAGCGCTTCCGCGACGATTTGCCGGCCGTCCTCGACCGCGCCGCCGCGGCCGGGGTGACGCATGTCATCTGCGTCGCCACGACGGCCGCCGACAGCCCCCACTGCGTCCGCGTCGCCGGCGAATCGCCGCTCGTCTGGGCGAGCGTCGGCATCCAGCCGAATCATGTCGCCCAGGCGGGGGCCGACGATTGGTCGGTCGTCGAACGGCTGGTCGAATCGCCGCGCGTCGTCGCGCTCGGCGAGACCGGGCTCGACCGACATTGGGACGACACGCCGTTCCCCCAACAGGAAGAGTATTTCGCCCGCCACCTGGCGTTGTCGCGGCGAACGGGTTT
>DATJGQ010000342.1:0-6691 GCA_035494815.1 Gemmataceae bacterium | reverse complement strand
CCCGAGGACTCCCACCTGTCAGCGACGTTTGGGAGTCCTCGGGGCGCTCACGCGACCCCGCTCGCCTTTTTCCTTGACGGGCGGTCGACGCCGCGGCGAAGATAATCGGCATCCCAAGCCCAAAACTCCGTTCCCGAGGTCGCCCCCAATGGCTCGGCGCAAGACCTGGCGCGAGAAGCTCGCCTTTCATAAGGGACTGCCCAAGGTCGTGGTAATTAGCGGCAAGATGAGCACGCGCTGGGGCACGGGGACGTGCGCCATCCCCGCCCCGGCTGAGATCGACGCCCTGATGCGACAGGTGCCGCGCGGCCGATTGGTGACCACGACGGAACTCCGGGCGGCGATCGCCCGTAAACACGGGGCGACGATCGGCTGCCCGATCACGACCGGCATCTTTGCGACGATCGCCGCGCACGCCGCGGAGGAAGCGGCCGCGGCGGGCGAGAAAAAGATTACCCCCTACTGGCGGACGCTCAAAGCCGGCGGGGAATTGAACCCGAAATATCCCGGCGGGATCGCCGCGCTCAAGCGCCGGCTCGAAGCGGAAGGCCACCGCGTCGTGCCGGCGGGGCGGTCGGGCAAACGGTTCGTCGTGGCCGAGTACGAGTCGCGGCTCTTCGCCCAGGACGGTGGGAAGGGGCAGGAGGTCGCGGATGACGCGTCCGACACTGGTGTTCGTCACGTCGCTTGTGCTGGCGCTGGCGGGCGTCGGCGCGGCGTGCGCCTAGCCGCGCGCCGGCGGGAGTGAGGGTGCTGTCGTTTATCGTCCCCGCCCACAACGAAGAGCAACTGCTCGGCCGGACCCTCGTCGCCATTCACGCCGCCGCGCGGGCGTCGGGCGAGTCTTACGAAATCATCGTCGCCGATGACGCTTCGACCGACTCGACCTCGGCAATCGCGCGGGCGCACGGCGCGAACGTCGTCTCCGTTTCCCACCGGCAGATCGCCGCGACGCGCAACGCCGGCGCCCGCATGGCCCGCGGCGAGTTGTTCTTCTTCGTCGATGCCGACACGGTGGTCACGCCGGCGGCCGTTCGCGCGGCCGTGCGGGCGATGCGCGGCGGGTCGGTCGGCGGCGGTTGCATCTTCAGGTTCGACTGCGAAATCCCGCCTTACGCCCGGTTCCTCTTGGCGTTCGGGAGTGCCATGGGCCGGCGGCTACGACTGGTCGGCGGTTGCTGCCTGTTCTGTACGCGGAAGGCGTTCATCGCCGTGGGCGGCTTTTGCGAGCGGTATTATGCGGCGGAGGAGATTGCGTTCGTTCGCGATTTGAAGCGGCAGGGTCGAGTCGTGGTACCGCGGCCGACAGTGGTCACGTCAGGCCGCAAGCTCGGTCTGCTCACCTTTCGCCAGCTCCTCGCGCTGCTCGCGCGCGTCGCGATTGGCGGGCCACAGTCGTTCCAACGGCGCGAGGGCCTCGATCTGTGGTATGGGCAGCGACGAACCGCGCCGTCAGGGAAATAGGATCGTGAAGCCTTCCTGCGCGAAGTGCCGGTCGTTGGTCAGCACCTCGGATACGCCGAGCGTCCACATCGCGTTCATCGACCGGCAGTCGGTCAGGCTGTAGCCCTTGTCGGGCCGGGTCTCCTATAGCAAAAGGGCGGCGTCGAAGTCGGCCCGCGTTTGCGGCAGGATCTGTACACCGGGATCGCTGCGGAGGTCGAGCACTGTCGCGGCGGCATAGACACGGCCGGCCGGTCCCGTACCGGATAAAGCGTTCAGAAACTCTGTAAGAACTTCGTCGGTGGTCACAACTTGGGCGGCAGAATTGGCCGCCGCCCACTTCATGACCGCAGCGTGCCAAGGATCGCGCGGCCTGGCGAGTGCCAGCCAGTAAAACGTGTCAGCAAACCGGGTGGACGGCATCACCGATCACTCCAGACGTTTCGGCGTGCCGTATAGATAATGATCATGTTGGGAAGCCAAATCATCCGGCAGGCCCGCTAACGCTTCTGGCGGTAAAGCGCGGGCGCGGGCCGCAATCCGCTCCCAGATCGGTGGCCGTTTTCGCTCGATTACAATCCGGCCGTCCTGGACTTGCGCGACGAGGTCCGCCCCCGGCTGGACGCCCGCCTCGCGGCACAGATCCGCCGGGAGAGTTACCACACCGGTCGCGTCCGCTTTGACGATTGTCGACATGAGTCGCCCTCCGAAATCCCGCCTTTGAAGTCTTAACGGCCCAACGCAATCCCCGCAAGATGGCCCCGCCGGCCGCACGGCATACAACGGGGACAAGCCGATTCAGCGGGAGGTTCGAGCTGATGCGCCGGTCCGTCGCGCTACTCGTGCTCGTCGCGGCCGTACCGGTCGCCGTGACCGCCGCCGTCAATCAGTCGGGCCGCGGGCCGCGACTCGGGCGACAGACGGATGGCAGCTTCTACGTCAGTACCGGCCAGCGCATCCCCCCGGCGACGGTCGCGTTTCCCGGCCGGCCGATCGATCTCGCATTGCACCCGTCCGGTCAGTTCTTCGCCGTGCTGAGCAAGTCGGAGCTATTCCTCGCCGACGCGTCCGGCGTCATCCCGGGCAGCGGCGTCGCATTCCCGCGGCGGGTCAACCCGGCGTTCCGCGGGCTCGCCTGGTCGCCCGACGGCAACCGCCTCTTCGCGAGCATGGAGAAGAGCAGCGTCCGGACTTTCACGCTCGACGGCAAGAAACTCGTCGGTGCGGCGACGATCGCGATCCCGCCGCCGGCCACCGCAAAACCAGCGACGGGCAATGCGAAGGCGCCGAACGCCGTCCCCGGCGGCATGTGCCTGACCCACGACGGCAAACGCCTGTTCGTCGCCGCCGTGAATCGCACGGCCGTCGTCGAGATCGATCCGGCGACCGACGCGATCGTCAAGGAGTATCCGACGCAGCTGTTACCGTTCGAGCCGCGGCTAAGCGAAGACGAAAAGACTCTCATCGTCAGTAACTGGGGCGGCCGGCCACCGCAGCCTGGCGAGCGGACCGCCAAGAGCGACAACGTGCAGATACTCGTGGACGAGCGCGGCACCCCCGCGTCGGGCACGGTCAGCCTGATCGATTTGGGAAAAGGATCCACCCGACACGTCGCCGTCGGCGTCCATCCGTGCGCGCTGGCGGTGGCCGGATCGAAGCTCTTCGTCGCCAACGCGATGAGTGATTCGGTGAGCGTCGTCGATCTTCCGTCGGCGACCGTCGAACGGACGATCCCGATCCGCTGGGACAAGCGGCGCATCCTCGGGTCGATGCCGAACGCGCTGGCGGTCCGCGGCAACACGCTCTACGCTTGCAACGGCGGCGACAACGCCGTCTGCGAGATCGATCTCCCGACCGGCAACGTCCGCGGCTTCCGCCCGGCCGGCTTCTTCCCGTGTGCGATCCAACTTTCCGCCGACGGTCGCACGGCGTACGTGCTGAATACGAAGGGCCACGGCTCGGTCGCCAAGACCATCCTCGGCCGGCCGGGTAACGCCCACGACTTTCAGGGGACCGTCACGGTCCTCGATCTGACCCGCAACATCGCGTCTGAGACCGAGGCCGTCGTCCGCAATAACCACTGGCGGACGGAACCCGGAAAGTCGTCGCTCAAAGTGTACAATGGCGCGATCAAACACGTCGTCTACATCATCAAGGAGAACCGCACCTACGACGAGATCTTCGGCGACCTGCCCGTGGGTGACGGCGACGCGAAACTGTGCAGCCTCGGCGAGCGGGTGATGCCGAACCATCGCAAGATCGCCCGGCAGTTCACGCTCTTCGACAACGCCTACGTCTCCGGGACGAACTCCGCCGACGGCCACGCCTGGAGCACGCAGTGCCTGGCCAACGACTACCTGGAACGGTTCTACGTGGGCTACTCTCGGTCGTATCCGGACGACGGCGAGGACGCAATGGCGTACTCCAACGCCGGCGCACTCTGGGACGCGGCGGTCAAGAAGGGCCGCAGCGTCCGCGTCTGGGGCGAGTTCTGCGACGACGCCCTGGCCAAGATCGAACCGCAGCCGAAGGACTGGTTCGAAGTGTGGGCCGACTATCGGGCCGGCGGCAAGAAGTTCACTTTTACGCCGACGACACACGTCGTCGGACTGCGGCCGTATATCTGCCCCGGTTACATTTACTGGCCGCTGTGGCAGAATGACCAGCAGCGGGCGGACATCTTCATCCGCGAATACGAGCGGTTCAGCCGCACGAACGCCGTCCCGAACCTGATGATCCTGTCGCTGCCGTGCGACCACGGCGAGGGGACTGACCCGCGCTACCCGACGCCACGCGCGATGATGGCCGACAACGACCTCGCGTTGGGCCGGATCGTCGAGGCGATCACGAAGAGTCCGCAATGGAAGGAGACTTGCATCTTCGTCGTTGAGGATGACGCCCAGGGCGGCCCCGACCACGTGGACGGTCACCGCTCCTGCTTCTTCGCCCTCTGCCCCTACACCCGCCGCGGTTTTCTGGACTCGACCTTATACACGCAGACGAACATGATCCGCTCGATCGGGCTGATGCTCGGCCTGGACCCACTAAACCAATTCGATCTTTACGCCTACCCGATGGAGGCCTGCTTCACGGACACGCCGGACTCTTCGGGGTACGCGATGGTGCCGAACAACGTCCCGTTGGACGAGCGCAACCCGTCGGCGGCGAGCCTGAACCCGGCAGACGGATACTGGCTCGCAAAGACGCGAGAACTGAACTGGGCGGAGATCGACGGGCCCGACCCGTACTGGCTGAACCGGATCAACTGGTACAGCATTTACAAAGGGATGCGGCCGTACCCGGAGCGGCCCGGCGAACAGCCGGGGGCCGACTGGGACGACGATTGATCGCGCCGCATCCCGAGCGGGTTGTCAACGAACGATCCGCGCGGCTACGATGTCGTTTGTGGCCCAACCACTCCCGGCCGGCACCCTGGAACTCCTCCGCCCGACCCTGCCGCGCGGCCGGTTCCGCGCCGCGCTGTTCGATTTCGACGGCACCTTGTCGCTCTTGCGCGAGGGTTGGCCGCGGGTGATGACGGCGCTCATGCGCGAAGCGGCCGAGCGTGCCGGCGTCCGCGCGCCGCTCGACAACATCATCGAATCGATCGTCGTCGGCTTGAACGGAAAGCCGACCATCGTGCAAATGACCCGGTTCGCCGAAGAGATGGCCGCGTTGGGCGGCCGACCCGGAACCCCCGCCGATTACGCCGCCGAGTATCAGATCCGCCTCCTCGGAATGATCCGCGAAAGGTACGACGCGATCCGCTCGGGCCGGGCTACAGCCGGGGACTGGTCCGTCCCTGGCGGCGAGGCCCTGCTCGGCTCGTTGCGCGACCGCGGCGTGTTGTTGATACTTGCCAGCGGCACGGAGGTGACGCACGTCCGCCGCGAGGCCGATCTGTTGGGCCTGACGTCGTACTTCAGCGAACATCTGTACGCCCCGGTCGGCGACGACGCGAACTTCTCCAAGCGGGCGGTCGTGGAGCGACTGCTCCGCGACCACGGGTTGCGAGGAGTGGAGCTGCTCGGCTTCGGCGACGGCGTGGTCGAGACGGAGGAAGTAAGGCGGGCCGGCGGCGTGGCGGTCGCGGTCGCCAGCGCGGAACCGCCCGATCGCGGCGTCAACGCATGGAAGCGCGATCGGCTCGTGCGGGCCGGGGCGGACATCGTCATCCCCGATTTTGCCGAGCACGAGCGCTGGCTGCCGTGGCTGTTCGGGGAGAGGTGAGATATGCCCCACCCGCAATTCGACCGCTCGCGGCTCCGCATCCAGCCGCTCGCCGCGCGGAAGCACGATCTGACGCTCGCCGATCTGTTGGCGGCCGACGCACCGTCGTCGCGGTTCGAACACCCGGCGATTGCGATTCTCGCCGGGCGCTTGACCACCGCCCGGCGCGCGGGCTCGGCGCGCATTCTGATGATGGGCGCCCACGTCCTGCGGGCCGGTGTGCAACGCTGCCTGATCGACCTGCTCGAGCGCGGGCTCATCGACCACATCGCCATGAACGGCGCCGGGCCGATCCACGACTGGGAGTTCGCCCTGATCGGCGCCACCACCGAGAGCGTCGCCCGGTACGTGTCGAGCGGCGAATTCGGGCTGTGGCACGAAACGGGGCGCATCAACGATGTGATCCGCGACGCCGCCGGGGCCGGCCTCGGGCTCGGCGAGGCGCTCGGCCGGGCGATCCTCGACGGCGACTTCCCGCACAAGGAAATCAGCGTCCTCGCGGCGGCCGCGCGGCTCGGCGTGCCGGCGACCGTGCACGTCGGCGTCGGTTACGACATCATCCACGAGCACCCGAACTGCGACGGCGCCGCCCTCGGCCGTGCGAGCTTTCAGGACTTCCTCACCTTTGCCGCGACCGTTGAACGACTGGAGGGCGGCGTGCTCCTGAACTTCGGCTCGGCGGTGATGGGGCCGGAAGTGTATCTCAAGGCGCTGGCGATGGCCCGCAACGTCGCCCATCAGGAAGGGCGGCGGATCGCGAGTTTCACGACCGCCGTTTTCGACCTGATCCCGCTCACGGGCGACACGCGAACGACTGCCCCGAAAACCGACCCGCGGTATTATTACCGGCCGTGGAAGACGATTCTCGCCCGCACCGTCGCGGACGGCGGGGAGAGTTTTTACGTCCACGGGGATCATCGGGAGACGCTGCCGGCGCTGCACCGCGCGGCGATCTCCACCGGTGCGCGACGCTTCGGAGAAGCGTGAGACGCCCCACGTTTCTCCGAAGCGTCGCGCA
>DATJGQ010000341.1:0-2000 GCA_035494815.1 Gemmataceae bacterium | reverse complement strand
GGCGGTGCAAGACCGGGCTGTTATTTCGGCTCGTCGACGAGTGGTTCATCAACATGAAGTGGCGGGACGAGATCATGGACGTCACGCGGCAGGTGAAGTTCCTGCCCGAGTCGATCAACGGCCAGGCCCGCGAGCTGAAGTGGCTCGAACAGATGGGCGACTGGATGATCTCGAAGAAGCGGTTCTGGGGCCTAGCGCTGCCGATCTGGGTCTGCGAGAAGTGCGGGGGGTTCGACGTCATTGGCGGCCGCGACGAACTCAAGAAGCGCGCGACCGCGGGCTGGGACATGTTCGAGGGCCATTCGCCCCACCGGCCGTGGGTGGACCAGGTAAAGATCAACTGCGACCAGTGCGGCGGGACCGCCTCGCGCATTCCGGACGTCGGCAATCCCTGGCTCGACGCCGGTATCGTGCCGTATTCGACGATGGGGTACAACCGCGACCGAGCTTCTTGGGAGAAGTGGTTTCCCGCCGACTTTATCACCGAGAGCTTCCCCGGCCAGTTCCGCAACTGGTTCTACGCCATCCTCGCGATGAGCACGATGATGGAACGACGGCCGCCTTTCCAGACGCTGCTCGGCCACGCCCTCGTCCGCGACGAGCACGGCGAAACGATGAGCAAGTCCAAGGGCAACGCCATCGAGTTCAACGAGGCGGCCGACAAGATGGGCGCCGACGTCATGCGGTGGCTGTATGCGCGCACGAACCCGGCGCAGAACATCAACTTCGGTTACGGGCCGGCGGACGAGGTCCGCAACAAGTTCGTGCTCAAGCTGTGGAACACCTACGCGTTCTTCTGCAACTACGCCCGTCTCGACGGCTTCGATCCGAATGCGTCGCCGGTGCCGCTCGCCGAGCGGCCCGACATCGACCGCTGGATCCTCTCGGACTTGCAACTGCTGATCCGCAAGGCACGGCAAAGCTTCGAGGGGTTCGACGTGATGGCGTTCTGCCTGGAGACGGAGCAGTTCGTGGACGACCGGCTGAGCAACTGGTACGTCCGCCGTAACCGCCGGCGGTTTTGGAAAAGCGAGAAGGGGACCGACAAGGTTGCCGCCTATCAGACGCTGTACACGGTCCTTGTTACGTTGACGAGGCTGATCGCGCCGGTCGTGCCGTTCCTCGCCGAGGAGATGCACCAGAACCTGCGGCAGCCGAGCGACCCGGAGAGCGTGCACCTCTGCGATTACCCGCAGGCCGACGAGTCCCTCGTGGACGAGCGGTTGTCGGCCGACATGCAAGCACTGTTACGGCTGGTGACCCTCGGCTCGGCGGCACGAAACTCGGTGAAGATCAAAGTCCGACAGCCTCTCGCGGAACTGAAGGTCCAACCCGGGACCGACGCCGACAAGCGGGCGGTCGAGCGGTTCGCCGACCAGATCGCCGAGGAGTTAAACATCAAGAGCGTGACGCTTTACGACCCGGTCAAGACACCGCTTTTGACGCCGGTCGTGAAAGCGAACATGAAGACGCTGGGGCCGAAGTTCGGCCCGCGGCTGCAGGAAGTGAAGGCGGCGATCGAGAGCACGCACGCCCCACTGCTCGAGGAAAAGGCGAAGAGCGGGCTGCCGATCGAAGTCGAGGCTCCGAGCGGCGCTGTGGCGATCGACGCCGCGGATTTTTCGGTGACGTACCGAGCCCCCGACGGCTGGGTCGGCATTGCCGACCGCGGCACGCAGGTCGCGCTCGATACCCGCATTACCGACGAACTGGCCGGCGAGGGCATGGCCCGCGACGTCGTGCGGCACGTGCAGGACGCGCGCAAGAAGGCCGGCCTTCAAATGGAAGACCGGATCGAGCTGTATCTGCACACCGACTCCGCAAAACCGAGTCAGGCGATCGCTCGGCACCGCGATTACATCATGGCGGAGACGCTCGTAGCGCGGTGGAGCGACACGCCGTTGCAGGGCGATGGCGTGTACAGCACGCAGGTAAGCGTGGACGGACAGGTATTGCAGATCAGTTTGCGGAAGGCGGGAAAGTGACCCGCCGGGTGCCAT
>DATJGQ010000340.1:0-4044 GCA_035494815.1 Gemmataceae bacterium | reverse complement strand
CCGCTGCCGGCCGCCGGGCCGCGCAAACCCGGTTCGGTGGGCAAAGGGACCGGCGTCGAGATCGCCATCCTCGATGAGAAGGGCAACCGACTGGCGGCCGGCCAACCGGGCGAGGTCTCGATCCGCGGCCGAAACGTCATGCACGGCTACCGCAACAACCCCGACGCCAACGCCAGTTCGTTTACGAACGGCTACTTCCGCACCGGCGACCAGGGCGTGCTCGACGCGGACGGTTACCTGACGTTGACCGGCCGACTCAAGGAGCTGATTAATCGCGGCGGCGAAAAGATTTCGCCGCTCGAAGTCGACGCCGTGCTGCTCGAGCACCCCGCGGTCGCGGAGGCGGTCTCCTTTGCCGTTCCCGACCCCAAGTACGGCGAAGAGGTGCACGGAGCCGTCGTGCTCAAAGGCCAGACGACGTCCGACGACCTCGTCGCCTTCTGCCGCGGCCGGCTCGCCGACTTCAAGGTCCCCAAGAGAATTCACATCACGGACGCCCTGCCGCGAACCGCCACCGGCAAGATTCAGCGGCGGCACGTGTCGGCCCACTTCCTCAAGCAGGCGGGTCCGTAGGACGGAGTGTCGGTAACGGTCTCGACCGCAACACCAGCGCGATCAGCCCGGCCGCCAGCGCCAGTACCGCACTGCCGTAGAACACCGATTCCCAATTCCCCATCTGCTCGACGAGCCGCGTGCCGAGATAGGCGCCGAGGTATGCGGCCACGCCCTTCGCCGTGTAGAGGAAGGCGTAGTTCGACGTCGCGTACTTGCTGCCGAAGTAGTCGCCGAGCGTGGACGGGAAGAGCGAGTAGACTTCGCCCCACGTGAAAAACGTCAGCACCAACGCGATCGTGAACAGCGTCGCGGAATGCCGGCCGAGCGCCGCCACGGACACGAGGCAGACCGCCTGCAACAGAAAAGCGATGACCATCGTGTTCTCGCGCCCGGCCCGGTCGGAAAACCAGCCCCAGACGACGCGGCTGGCCCCGTTGGCGAGCGGCCCGAGCACGACGATCGTGCCGACGACGGCCGACCATCCCCAGGCCGTCGCGATGTCCTTCTGGTTGGCCGTCAGATATAAGCCGCCGGTCGCGACCGTGACGAACATCGCGTATAGCACGTAAAAGTGCGGCTTGCCGAGCATCTCGCGGGTGGTGAACGTTTCCGTATTGCGGCGCGAAGTCGTCGTGACCGGCGCCTTTACCGGCCCGGCGGGAAGACAACCCTCATCCGGATGGCACAGCACTTGGGCGACCAGCGTGATGATCGCGCCCTGGACGATCCCGGACCACAGAAACGCGCCCTGATACCCGTAAATCGGAATCAGATACTGCTGGATCGCGATATTGAATATCGCGCTGCCGCTGCCGAACCCCGCCGCGATCACGCCGGCGGCGAACCCGCGGCGGTGTGGGTACCACTTGAGCGCCGAGCCGATACAGCCGCTGTAAACGAACGCCGCGCCGACGCCGGCCAGCGCGTAGAAGACGTGTAACTGCGTCAACGTCGTCGCATAGCCCATCGCGCCCCAGCCCACTCCGCACAAGACTCCGGCCGCGGTAATCAGGACTCGCGGCCCCATCCGATCCATGAGCCAGCCGTCGAGCGGCTGCACGAACGTCTGTAACAGGATGAACAGCGCGAACGCCCCCTGCACTTCGGACTGCGCCCAGCCGCGGGCCGCGCGAATCGGCTCGACGAACAGGGTCCACGCGTATTGCAGGTTGGCGATCATCACCATCGCGACGAGCGAGGCGACGAGCTGAAAGGCGGGCGTTTTCATGGATCATCGGGTCGCCATCGGCGCCCCTGCTGTCCTCACCGGTCGGCCGGCATCGTCGCAAACTGCGGCACGCGGTTCAAGCAAAAGGGCCGCGCCATGTTAATGGCCCCGTACGGACAGATTCCAGCCGCCAGCCGCGCATTGGCTTAAATTCCGGCATGTAAGATGCCGCACTCCTGATTGGCACGTCTCACTCGCGACGGTGGAACCCAGGCCGACTTCGGTTCGTCACCATCTTCCCCTCGCCCTCGGAGACACACACCCATGCGCAACCACCATCCGCGCCTCCCCGTCTTGCTGGCGGCCGTCGCCACGGCCGGGACGCTAACGGCGTACGCGCTGTTGCGGCCGACCGGTCCGGCGGTCGCCGCCCCGCAAGCCGCAGAGACCAAGGACCAGCCGCCCGCGACCGACCCCGCCCGCCGCACGGACGAGGAGGCCGTCCGCAAGGCTAACGCCGATTACGCCGACACCCTCGGCAAGGGTGACATCGAAATGGCCATCGCGTTCTGGGGCCCGGACGCGGATTACATCGATGAATCCGGAAAGACGACCCGCGGCCGTGACGCCGTCGGCGCTCTCCTCAAGAAATCGCTGCCGGATTTGAAGGGCTGCAAGTTCGCCAGTCGGGTCCATTCGATCAAATTCCTGCGACCGGAGATTGCTCTGGTCGATGGCACGCTGGAATGTACCGCCGCGGACGGCGCGCGCGACGCCAATCGTTACGCCATCGTCTGGACCAAATCCGGCGATCGCTGGCACATCAGCAGCGCCCGCGATTTGCCCGAGACGTCGGTCGACGTCTCGACGCCGGCCGCCACCGAACTCCAGCCCCTGGCGTGGCTGGTCGGCGATTGGCAGGAGCAGGGCGACAAACCGGGCGTCCACGTGACCTGCCGCTGGGCGCCGAACAAGAGCTTCCTGCTCATGGATTACTCCGTCCCCCGAGCGGGCGAGGAGCCGATGCGGGTCCGCCAGCGGGTCGGTTGGGACCCCGAACGCGGCATCATTCACTCGTGGGTGTTCGATTCGACCGGCGGCTTCGGCGACGCGGACTGGGAGCGCGACGGCAACCGCTGGATGACGATGGCCGAAGGCGTCTTGCCGGACGGCGGGAGGGGTGCGTCCACCAACGTTTACGAGTTCATCGACGCGAACACGTTCGTGTGGCGGTCGACGGACCGCGAAGTGGACGGCCAGCCGATGGCCGACTGCGTGGTTAAGTTCACGCGGCAAATGTCGAAGGAAGGAGGCCAGCCATGAGGCGCCTCCTTTGTGCCATCGCCCTGTGCGGCGCGTTCGCAGGATTGGTCGCGTCGCCAACGGTCGGCCAACATCTCGACGGACGGCACGGCGGCGGGCGGGGTGCGCCCCGGCCCGGCGGCCGGTCCGTCACTCCTTCGTTCCAACGCCCGATACCGCATGCCGCCGCGCCGCGGTTTAACCCCCGACCCTCTTTCGGTCGCACGGGCGTCGTACCATCCGCGCCGCATGTCACCCGCCCGAACTTCACGGTGCCCCGGGCGAACGCGGGGTTCAACCGGCCCGAGTTCGCGCGGCCGTCGGTCACCCAGCGCCCGCAGTTCAACCGCTCGAACGTCATCGTGCCGCAGCGGCCGACGGCTAGGATTCGGCCGACTATCCCGCCGCGGTTACCGACCGAGCGCCCGCGCGTCACGAAACGGCCTCAGTTCAATCGGCCGAACGTCGCGAACCGACCGAACATCAACACCTTCAACCGCAACTTCAACACGTCTAACCGCAACTTCAACACCTTCAACCGCAACCGCTGGGACTACTCGCGCGACCACGGCAGCTATCAGCGCCCGTGGTGGAACCGCCCCGCCTACTGGAACCGGTCGTGGTACGCCGGCCGACCGGTTTGGTACTGGGGTCGGCCGTACTACTGGCAACACGCGCGCTGGTATCACGGTTTCTGGAATTACTGGCCCACTCTGCCCTCGCTGTGGTTCGGCACCGGCCTGGCCGCCGGCTGGCTGCTGTCGCCGGGCGACGCGTTCGTCTATTCCAACCCGTACTACGTCCCGTACTCCCCGACCGGCGTGGTGACGCAGTACCTGGACTACTCGAACCCGCTGCCCGCCCCGCCGACGGACCAGTTGGAGTACGCCTACCCGCCGGCCCCGGATCAGGCCGAGGACGGTTCGGCCGCATTCTCCTCAGCGGCACCGCCCGTGCCGCCCGCCGACGACGAAACCGTCCGGGATGCCAAGAACCTGCTCGATCAGGCCCGCGCCGTC
>DATJGQ010000339.1:0-6431 GCA_035494815.1 Gemmataceae bacterium | reverse complement strand
GCGGCGGAACGGCTCCTTTCTAAAGTGAACTCATGCCCGACTCCTACACCCTCGTCATCGGCCTCGAAGTCCACGTCCAACTGCTGACGCGGACCAAGCTCTTTTGCGGCTGCCCGAACCGATTCGGGCTGCCGCCGAATTCCGCGACCTGCCCCGTGTGCCTCGGACTCCCCGGCGTGCTGCCGGTCATGAACCGCGCCGCGTTCGAACTCGCACTCAAGGCGGCGATGGCCCTCAATTGCCGCATTGCCGGCTTCACGAAGTGGGACCGCAAGAACTACTACTACCCCGACCTGCCGAAGAACTATCAGATTAGCCAGTACGACCTGCCGTTCAGCGAGGAGGGCTACCTCGAGATCGCCACTGCCGCCGGGCCTAAGAAGGTTGGCCTGATCCGCGTGCATCTGGAGGAAGACGCCGGCAAGCTGGTCCACGACGAATCTGGCGGCGGCAAGGAATCGAAGGTCGATCTCAACCGCACCGGCACGCCGCTCTTGGAAATCGTCTCGCGGCCTGACATCAACACCCCCGAGGAGGCTTCGACTTATTTGCAGGAGCTGCGTTTGCTCCTCCGTGAGCTCGACGTGTCCGATTGCGAAATGCAGGAGGGCTCGCTGCGGTGTGACGCCAACGTCAACCTGCACATCCCGCAGCCGGACGGTTCCGTGGCCGCCACGCCGATCGTCGAAGTCAAGAACCTCAACAGCTTCCGCGCCGTCGAACGGGCGATGAAGTATGAGGCCAACCGGCAGTCCGAGCAGTTTCAGCGCGACGGCAAGCGCATGGGCGACGTGTCGAAAGCGACGGCTGGGTGGGAGGATGCCAAGGGCGTCACCCGCATCCAACGGCGGAAGGAAGAGGCGTCGGATTATCGCTACTTCCCCGACCCGGACCTCATGCCCGTGGAAGTGGACGAGGCGTGGCGGAATCGGGTGCGGGCGACGCTCGGCGAGCTGCCCGCGGCACAGCGGGGGCGGTTGCAGTCCGAATACGGTCTCTCGGAGTATGACGCGACCGTCCTGACTCGCCAGGGCCGCAGGTTTGTTTCTTACTTCGAGGAAGCGGCGAGGGCGTCCGGGGATGCCAAAGCCGTGGCGAATTGGACCACCAACGAAGTACTCAGTTCGCTCAACGAGCGCAAGCAATCGATCGCCGAATTCCCGCTGACGGCCGCTCGACTGGGCGGGTTCGTGAGGGAAACGAAGTCGGCCGGGCTGAATAAGCAGCGCGCCCGGGACGTGTACGCCCACATGCTCGAACACGACACGGACGCCGCCGGTGCGATCGCGGCACTCGGAATCACGGCGGTCGCCGACGAGGGGCAGATCCGGGACCTGCTCCGACAAGGGATCGCGGCGAACCCGCAGGCGGTGGCCGACTATAAAAAAGGAAAGGTGCGGGCCGCCGACCGGATCAAAGGGTTCGTCATGAAGCAGACGAAGGGGATGGCTAACACCGAATTGGTTCAAAGATTGCTGGAAGAAGAGTTGGCTAACAATTAGCTGTTTCGCCGCGACTAGAGGGAGCGCTCGTCCAGCGCTCCCTCCGGTGGCGGCGGAACAGGGATGAGACTTTTTATGTCCATTTCCGTGACCTGTCCGCGCTGTCAGGCCGCGGCCCGCGTGCCTGAGGCCATGCTCGGCCAGGTCGTTCGCTGTCCACACTGCCTGATGCCGTTCCGGACGCCGGCATCGACGCCCGAGTCCGCGCCGCGACCAGAGGTGTCGGAAGCGCCCCCGCCCGAGGAACCACCACTCGTCGCCTTGGCCACCGACCCGATCGATGACATGGTGTTGCCGGTCGTCCGCGTGCGAAGGCCGGCCGCCTCCGCGGCGACCGCGGGGCGCGCGGACACGAATGCCGGCCTGCGGACCGGACTGGCGATCGGTGCGACAGTCTTTCTGATTGTCGGAGTGGTCGGCGCGGGTCTGTTCGTCATGGCCGTGAGCCGGGAACGCGGGCCCACGTTTCATCGCGGATTCCTGCAGCCGCCGCCTCCGTTGCCGGCCGAACGGGTTATTCCCGGTGATGCCGGGGCGGGCGTCCCCGAACTCGTCATGCGATCCAAACCGAGGCCTAAGCCGCTGGCGGGCGTTCGCATCCCGGACAGTCGCGAACACCGCGCTGCGTTGGCCGGGCCCCGCCGCTCCTTGCCCGGCGGCTTCGCCGTAACGCCGGTCCGCACCGACGACGGGGCGGCCGAAACCGTCGGACTTTGTTGGACCGCGAACGCCGATGCGTTCCTGACCCTGTCTCTTACCGGGCGTCTCTGCCGCGTCGCCGTCCCTTCGCTGGAAGAAGTCCGCCGGCTCGACATTGGCCAGGCGTGCGGCCAATTGACGATGAGCGGCGAAGGACTGCTCGTCACACTCCCCCGTCTGGAAGAGGTGTGGGTGATCGACCCGGAATCGTTCGGCGTCCGGCGTCGGATCGGCGTCGCGGGGCTGCAAGACGTCGTCAGCGCGCCGGACCTGGCGATCGCATTCGCCTTCGTGAGCGGCACCGACGGCGAAATGCCCTTACGGATCGATCTGACGACCGGGGTCATCTCCGCGGTCACACTGTTCCAGACGGCGGACGGGGCGGGCAACGCACCGGCGCATCGGTTCACACGGCCGGCCCTGACCGCGGACGGGAGATCACTGTTCGCGGCGGGCCGCACGCCGACTCGGTACCGGGTCGAAGATGACCGCTTGATTTACGAGGAGGCCGACCGGCAGCCGCGAGGCGGCGCCAACGAGACGATCGTCAGTCCGGACGGTAGGTGGGTGAGTGCGGCGGGCCGAGTCTATCCGGCCGACGATCTCAGCCGGCCCGCATTCGAGCTGCCGGAGACGACAACGGCCGTCGCCTTCGACCCTGCCGGCCGGCGCGTGTTCGTTTCCGGGCGGGACCAGATGCTGACGATCTTCGACCTGACCGGCCGCCGCGGTCCGACCGCGGCCTGGCCGGACCGCCCAACGTCCGCCCGACAAATCCTTGTGCACCCCGCAGGAGAGGGTGTACTCTTGCGGTCGGACATCGGCATCCTTCGCGTCGAGGTGCCCGACCCGTAGCCGGTCGAAATGCCGCGGAGCCGTGCATGACCTCTCCCCCCTCCGGATCGGATCGCCGGCAGAGCGCGCGGCGTCTCGGCCGCGTGTCCGCGCTCATCGTCGGCACAATCGCCGTGATCACCGTCGTCCTGGTCGCGATGGTGGGCTGGCCCTCGCTCTGGTGGGACGTGGCGACGAACACCCGCCCGCCGGGCCGATCGCCGTTTCGCCGCGGGCTCGGGCCGTCCATGAAATCGCCGCCGCCCGCTCCCGTACCGGCCCTGAGCGATTGGAGGAGTGAACCGTTCGAGAAGCCGCTCGCCGAAGTCCGCAATCCCGTCGTTCGTGAGACCCGCCGGTCGCTGGCCGGGCCACGACGGACGGCGCCGGGGCTGGCCGTCACGGAAGTCCGCGTGGCCGGCGCCTTCCCGGTGCTCCCGGTGCCGCCGCCACACGTCGGTCTGTACGCCGGGGCCTGTTGGGCGGCCGACGGCCGGAGCTTCTTCGTCGTCTCCACCAACGGGGAGCTGCACCAGATCAGTTGTCCCGATCTGGTTCAAACCCGGATGGCGGAATTAGGCACCATCTGCCGGCAGGTGAATACGAGCGCGGCCGGCCTGGTCCTGACGCTCCCGTCGGTCCAGGAACTGTGGGTGCTCGACCCCGAGGCGTTGACAATCCGCCGGCGGATCGGCGTCGTGGGCCTGCGTCGGGTTTTGACGGCGCCGGACCTGACGATCGCATACGCGCTGGTGATGAGTCCCGACCGCGGTTCGGGACCGCCGACGCGCGTGGACCTGACGGACGGTACGCAAACCGGCCTGACCGTGCCTTCGACGAGCAGCGGGTTCGATTTTCGCCGGGCGGCGATGTTGCCGGACGGGCGCAGCCTCTTCGCGGAGGGCGTCCCCGGCCGGCTGGTGCGCTACCAGGTCGAGGGCGATCGACTGACCGCCGCCGAGGAGACCGAACCGATCGTCCGCGGCGACCGGGGCCTGATCTGTGTCAGTCCGGACGGCCGGTGGGTGTGTCTGCCGGCGTGGGACGGCCACGCCAACCGCGACGGCGAGCAGTTCGTTTACGCGTCCGGGAACCTGTCCAGCCCCGCGTTTTACCTCAAGGTCGGGACGGGCTGTCACGTGATGGCGTTCGACCCCGCCGGCGGCCGCGTGTGCGCCACGAGTTTCGAGCACCCGCTCTTGCTCTTCGACGCCGCCGGCAAGCCCGGACCGATCGTGCCGCGCGAACTGTTTCCCGACGCACAGCAAGTCGTCGAGGCATTGATCCCACGTCCCGACGGTCGTCAGCTGCTCGTGCTGACAACGGAGTCGGTGTTCCTCGTCGATTTCACCGGCCGGTCATAATCGGGCCGGCACGATGCTTGCATTGTCGTCTGCGCGTGAGGGGCTCAACCGGCCCCGGTTCTCGCGCGACCTCACCATGAAGAAACTGCCTCTGAATAAGAGTCTTCTACTCGCTTACGGCGACTACACCGCATACGCCGTCAACCCGTTGGCCGTCCGCGACATGTCCCAATCGGACGAGGAGTTCGGGAACTTCGGCGTCCATCACGAGTTCCCGCGGTTGATCCCCGAGGACGAGATCTGGGTCGCCGACCGGGTCGCGCGGGAAGAGGGCCTGTTCTTCGTCACCAACGCCCTCGCCCGCTTGCGGGCGATGGAGGAGGGCGTTTCGGAGGACGGGGCGTACGCGACCGGCGAAGACGTCGAGCGGTATTTGCGATGGAAGCTTCGCGGCGCCAAATTCCGCAACGGCCGGCCGCACAAACGCGTTCCGACGCGCATTTACGTTGAGCAGTACATTACGCTGCCCGACCCCGACGGCCCCGGCGGGAAAGTGACGGTATGGCTCGTGGACGGTGCCGTCGTCCGGGATTACTACAAGACCGACTATACCGAAGGCGGGCACGGCTACGTCTACCGCTGGGTGCCCGAGCCGGAGATCTGGGTGGAAGCCTCGCTGGAGCGGGCCGAACTGCCGTTCGTCGTCGCGCACGAGTATCTCGAACGGCTGCTCATGCGCGATGCCGGGCTCGAATACGACCACGCCCACGAGATCTGTTCCAAGGTCGAATACACGATGCGCGAATGCCGCGGGCCGCGGAGTCCGGTCTGCCCGCCCCGCAAACCGACGAAGGCGGACCTGCCCCGACTGACGGACCGGGACCTGTTCGACTACGTCGTGCGACATTACCTCAAGCGGCCCGCGATCCCGCCGCGAACCGTCAGCGGTTCGCGGTCTTCTCGAAAACGATCACGTGCTGCCACGGTAGTCCGCCGTGCGTCTTGACGTGCTTGAGCGGGAAGGGCGTCATCTCCTTGACGACTTGCTTTTCGCTCATCTTGTGCACCAGCTTGATCGGCACCGCTTCGTCCTCCAAGCGGTACTCGACGAATACCAGCCGGCCTCCCGACTTGAGCGCCTTCACCATCGCCGCGGTCATCTCGTACGGGTGCGAGAACTCGTGATACACGTCCACCATCAGGATCGTGTCGACCTTTGCCTCCGGTAACTTCGGGTCGCTCACCGTGCCGGCGACGGGCTCGATGTTGCTGACGTTTCGCTGCTTCATCCGCTGGCGGATGAGGGCGAGCATTTCCGGCTGGATGTCCACGGCGAGCACCTTGCCCTCGGGGCCGACGAGCGGCGCGATACGGAAACTCAAATAGCCGCTGCCGGCGCCGACGTCCGCGACGATTTCCCCGGCCTTGAACTTGAGCGTCTCGATCAGTTTGGCCGGCTGTTCCTCCTGTTCGCGCTCCGGCCGTTCGAGCCAGCCGGCCGCCTGGTGGCCCATGACCTGGGCGATCTCGCGGCCCATGTAGAACTTGCCGGTCCCGTCGGGATCGTGATCGCGGCGAAATTCATATCGGGGGTTTTCTTTCTCCGTCGCTTTGGGCGGATCGGCCCAGGCGGCAGCGACGACGAATGCATACACGGCGAGCGCGACGCGTGCGCGAGACATGGCGAAACCTCCGCCCGGAACGTGGACTCCGATCCCATCGTATCGCCGCGACGCCTGAGGTGCGAGAAGGCATTGTCCGAACGACGTGCGTGGCCGTATATCAAGGGGGGCGGCCGAAGCGACGGCCGTCGATCGTTTCCGTTAAAGGGCCAGACTGATGCACGGCCAGCACGCACACGCCCCGCACGACGACTCCACCCGGCACGGACACGGTGAGCCGTTTTCGCCGCAGGAGATCGACTTCTTCCAGGCCGAGGATCGATCCGCGGCGAAGGCGATCGTGTCGCTGATGTTGGGCGTATTCTCGCTAGGACTGATGGGGAGTATCGCGATCTGTTTGGTGATACGGAGCTGATTGCACCGCCGGGTCAGCGACTTTGAGCCCGACGCGCAAGCGAGGGATACAACTC
>DATJGQ010000338.1:0-2226 GCA_035494815.1 Gemmataceae bacterium | reverse complement strand
ACGCCCTTGTACGCCTGCCGGAAGTCGACTTCCGCTTTCTTGAGAGCGTCGGCGGTTTCGTAAGTCTTGCGGTACATTTCCTTCGCCTCAACGGGGGCCTTCACGGCCGCGCCGAGGGCCGCCGGCGTCACTTCGGGAACCACGTCGCCGAAACGGTCGAGCAGCCGGCCCTGGCGGTCATGCCTGAAGACAGCGCGGAAGACCCACCCGTGACTATGAGAATCGCCGAATTGGGTCTTCGCGAGTTGCGGGTTGAGGTCGATCAGGTTGCGCAGGAACTCGGGATTCGCCCAGTTGCCGCGAGCGGAACCTTCCTCCGGGTTCCGCATCAGTTGGTTGATCAGTTGCTCGCTCGTCAGCATCCGCTCGCGCTCCGGCCACATGTGCCGGCCTTCCGTCTCCATGTCCCACCACATGTAGCCGATGCAGCTATTCATGACGTTTGTGCCGGGGTGGATGTGGCAGATGATGCACTGGCTGGTCGGCACACCCGTCCGGAAGCGGTGCTCGATCGGATGCCCGGGCTCGTCCTTCGGGATCGTGGGATCGGGGTTGGCGCCGGCGAGGCCCATGTTGCCGAACTTCGCGAACGGGCCCGAATGGACCGGCGAGCGGTCGTTGGCATAGACGACGTGGCACGACGTGCAGCCGCTGGAGCGGAAGTCGCCCGGCTGGTCGTTGGTGCCGAGGAAGTTCAGCGTCGGATCGAACAGGCGCGTCTTGTTGAGACTCACGAGCACTGGATCGGTGCGATTAATCGTGCCGAGGCCGCGGATGCTCAGCCGGGTGCGCGGCCGGCCGGGTTCCTCGATCCGCTCGGGAATGCCGGTTTCGTTCAGGAACCGGCCGCCTTCTTCGAAAAAACGGAGGACGTTACCCGGCTGGCTGACTTCGAACCGCGGCAGCGGGTCGAGGTACGGCACGACCCCCTTCTTCGCCATCTCGTCCGTATCCGGCGGCGGGACCGTCTGCACCCGCAGCGGCGCGCCGGTCATGCTGTAGCTTTCGCCGTGCCGGGCCCGCTTGTACGGGACGGTGCCGTTGTTGTAGAGGGCGGCGCCCCAGAGCATGCAGCCGGTCGTCATGATCGACTTGCGGTTCTGCTCGACCTCCTTCGGGTGGCAGTTCGCCGTGCCGCAGGAGATGTGGGCGATGCGGAAGTCGCCCGGGTTGACGAAGCGGATGAACTCGGGCGCCTCGTGATTCAGAAGCGCGTATGACCGCACCGGGTTGGCGGCCGTCCGCCAGAATTCGGGAAAGCGCGGCGCGACGTGAGCCTGGAACTTATCGCTGCAATCGGCCCGGCCGCCGTGGCAATCGGTGCAGCCGAGGCGGACAGTGTCCTTGAAATGCGGGTCCTGCACGTTCTGATGGCAAACGACGCAGCCGGTGCTCTTCGCGGCTGCTTCGTCGGCGCTTTGGGCGAGCAGGTTTATGCCGACGAATTCGGGCGGCGTCGGAAACGGCGCGAGCGGGTCGGCGTTCTGCGTCGGCTGTGGGCGGGAGGATGTCTGCCCGGCGGCCTGGACCAGGTGCAGGGCGGCGCCAGTGCCGAGGGTGAACGCGGCGGCCGCGACGGCGACGGCCCAACGCACATGACGGGCGGCCATGCGAACCCCCTCCCTGGATCGGCGCGCAACCTCCCCGCGCGGCCCACGCGGGGCGACGGGAGAATAGCGGTGCGCGCCGCGGTGTCAAGCCGAAGTAGGTCAGGCTGTGCCTGACTCTTGGAGGCGTCAGGCACAGCCCGACCTACTATTCATAACCTCAGGGGTTTCTCAGTGCTGACCGGCCCGAATGTGATTCTCGCCCTCAAGGTCGCGGTGGCGGCCGTGACGGTGCTGCTGCTCGCCTCGCTGGTCGCCCTGGTTCGCCGGAATTACCGGCTGCACGGGCGGATCAACCTGGCGTTCTTTGTGCTCACGCTGGCCGCGGTGCTCGGGCTCGAACTGCTGATCCGCGTGTACGACCCGGGGCTGTTCGATTATTTCGACGACGAGACGCGGCAGGCGATGCGGGTGCATCTGATGTTCTCGGTGCCGTCGGCGGTTCTGTTGCCGGTGATGTACGTCACGGGACGCACCGGTCGGGGGCGGGTGCACGTCGCGTTGGCAGTGTTGTTCGGGGCGTTGTGGACGGGGACGTTTGTGACAGGGGTGTTTCTGTTGCCCCACAATTAGCGCTGTTCCGCCGCGACCCGAGTCTTCGAGGGGAGCGCTGGCCAGC
>DATJGQ010000337.1:0-2144 GCA_035494815.1 Gemmataceae bacterium | reverse complement strand
ACGGCGAATTCATCGACCCGACCCAGCCGGCGCCGCTGGCGATCGCCGCCGACGAACGCACAAACAGCCTGGTCGTCAACTGCTCGGAGCCGATGAAGCAGGAGATTGAGTCCGTCGTCAAGCGGCTGGACGTGCTCACGGAGTCCGCGCAACGGGTGATCCGTGTCGTGGCGGTCCGAAACGTCGATCCGAACGTGCTCGTACAGGCGCTCGACGCCGTCCAACCCTGGCCGACGCCGTTCGGGCCCGGGTCGGGCCGACCGGGATTCGGTCCGAGCGCGGCGGCGCCCGGCGGCGGGGGCGGCGTCGGCGTCATCCGCACGCAGCCGGCCCAAGGGTACGGCGACCGGCCTTGAATCCACGTCCGACTGCGATGGTCACAGCCGTACGGCGCGCTTAAGATGCCGTCGCTATCCCCAGGACAAAAGCGATGGCCGAGGAGCGTCCGGTCCGCGTGCATCTCGTGCCGAGTCTCGCCACGCCGGGCGCGCTCGCGGGCGGGATCGCGGTCGCGATCGATGTCCTGCGGGCGACGACGACGATCGTGCACGCCCTCGCGGCGGGTTGCGCCGCCGTCATTCCCTGTGCCGAAGTCGATGAAGCGAAGAATGCCGCCGCGGCGTTGCGGCCGGGCAAGATCCTCCTCGGCGGCGAACGCGGCGGCGTGCTGATCCCCGGTTTTGACCTCGGCAATTCGCCGCGTGACTACACCGCGAAAGTGTGCAAAAAGGCAACGCTAGTTTTCACGACCACCAACGGCACCCGGGCGATCATTCGTGCGGCCGAAGCCGACCGAGTCCTCATCGCCGCGTTCGTCAATTACAGCGCCGTCTGCGAACTTCTGCGGACGGACGCGCGTCCCGTTCATATCGTGTGCGCCGGCTGCGAAAGTGCGCCGGCGCTCGAAGACACGCTGCTTGCCGGAGCGATCGTCGATTTCCTTTGCGAGACGCAGGACGTCCATTTGAACGACTCCGCGCGTCTCGCGTGGGACAGTTTTGAGAACCACGGCCGTGTGCTCGACGGGGCGCTGGCCGTGGGCGCCGGGGGCGAAAACCTCCGCGCCCTCGGCTATGATGCCGACATCCGCGCCGCCGCCCAGGTGGACCGCTTCGCCATCGCCCCGGAGTTACGCCGCGATCCGCTGCGGGTCGAGCGCGGGACGGTGGGGATTGTGCAGAGCCATTGGCCGCGATGAGGAGAGCGATCGATGCCGGTCGATGACATGGAAAAGCTGGTGTCACTGTGCCGACGGCGGGGGTTCATCTTCCAGTCGAGCGAAATCTACGGCGGCATCAACGGCTTCTGGGACTACGGGCCGCTCGGCGTCGAGCTGAAGAAGAACATCAAGGACGCCTGGTGGCTCGACATGGTGCGCAACCCGCCGCCGGGGCCGGACGGGCAGGAAATCAGCATGGTGGGCGTGGACTGTGCCCTCATTATGAACCCGCAGGTGTGGGTCGCCAGCGGGCACGTCGCCGGCTTCGCCGACCCGATGGTGGACTGCAAGACGGAAGGGTGTAAGGGCCGCTTCCGCGCCGACCAACTGGCCAGCACCCCCTGCCCGCTCAAGCCCAGCAAATGTGCCGGCCAGACCGAGAAGTGCCAACTGACCGAGGCCCGCGTCTTCAACCTCATGTTCGAGACGTACGTCGGCGCGCTGAAGGATGCGTCGGCGGTCGCCTACCTGCGCCCCGAGACCGCCCAAGGCATTTTCGTCAACTTCAAGAACGTCCTCGACAGCACGCGGCTGAAGCTGCCGTTCGGCATCGCCCAGGTCGGCAAGGCGTTCCGCAACGAGATCAACCCGCGCAACTACACCTTCCGCAGCCGCGAGTTCGAGCAGATGGAGATCGAGTTCTTCTGCCGGCCGGATGAGTCGATGACGTGGTACCAGTACTGGCGCGACGTACGCATCAAGTGGTACACGAAGCTCGGCATTCGCTCCGACCGCCTGCGGCCGCGCGAGCAGACTGCCGAGGAGCGGGCGTTCTACTCGGTCGGCACCACCGACATCGAATACCTGTTCCCGTTCGCCGACGAGCCGCAGGAGCTGGAGGGCGTCGCCCACCGCGCCGCCTACGATCTGACCCAGCACATCAAGCACTCCGGTAAAGACCTCAGCTACTTCGACGAGGAGTTGT
>DATJGQ010000336.1:0-2738 GCA_035494815.1 Gemmataceae bacterium | reverse complement strand
CTCCTGCCCGGCGTACTTCGACGACGACGCGACCGGTGATGAGCCGCCCTCCGGCGGGAAGCCGGATGTGCTCGCGCGATATTGCAAGTCCGGCGTCGGAGAGGATGAGGTCGCTTCCATGCTTGTCGGCGAATCGGTGTTCGCCGAGAGCGTAGTCGAACAACTCGCGCAAGCGCTGGGCATCGACGTCGAACGAGCGCTGTCGGACTACCGCGACGTCGGCGGGGGCGGCGGGCCCCGCGGGCACGGCGACTCCGACGATGATGACGATGACGGCGACGGGGACGATCACGGCCCGCAAATCTTATCGATGCGAGAAGGGCTCGCCGCCCGCTTGACACAGATGCTCGGCGCCGATCAGCAGGCGTCCGCCGATCCCCAGACGGCGGCGCTGGTGCAAGCGGCGGTGAAGGGCGATGTCGCCGAAATCGATCGCCTTCTCGACACGGGAGCCGCGGTCGATGCAGTAGGGCCGGGCGAGATCGCCGGTCAGCCGATGGCTGCCGCCATGCAAGCGTTCCCGGGTGGAATGCCTAAGCTGCCGATGACACCGCTCATCGCCGCGGTCGCCCACAAGCGGCGGGAAGCTGTCGAGCGGCTGCTCGACCGCGGGGCCGACCTGAATCACGTCTTCGCTCTCTTCGGTACCGCCATGCACGCCGCGGCCGGCGGCGGGGACGTCGACATGCTCCGGCTGCTCATCCGGCGCGGGGCGGATGTCAGTCCTCGCAACCGTGCAGGCCAAACGCCTCTGCAGATCGTCGCCCAGATGCGTGGCACCATCGAACGACTGACGCAGGCGCGCGCGATGATCAAATCGATGGGCGTGAAAATCCCCGGGCTGACCAAACAGATGTCGGACGTCCAGATACCGACGGACGGCTGGGAAGCGTGCGAACGTCTGCTAAAAGAGCACGGGGCGGTGTAGTCGACGCCGGGAACCGCCGGCCCGGAACCCCAGGGCGACACTTCAAGGTGTTCCGCGCTCGCCGTCAGTCCTGCAACCCACAACGGAATCACGTCCCTGGCCGATACCTGCGAAGAGCTGTAAGCCGTTCTTGCCGCACGGACGGGATCGTTTTCCGGGACAGCCGTCGACATCGCGGTGGCACTTTTTTCCAAAACCTGTCGGGTGCGCGTCGAATCGGCCGGCTCTCGTTCGACAGGATGGTAGAGCCAACGCTCGGCCGGGCGGGAAAGTCCGGGGCTTGGCTCAGAAAACGAACAATCACAAGGGGATGTGACCATGCGCGTCCTGGTACTCGTCAAAGCCAACAAGGACTCCGAAGCGGGCGTCATGCCGAGCACGGAACTTCTGACAGAAATGGGCAAGTTCAACGAACAACTGGTGAAAGCTGGTGTGATGCTGTCCGGCGAAGGGTTGCACCCGTCATCGAAAGGAAAGCGGGTACGATTCGACGCGAACAAGCGGACCGTCATCGACGGGCCGTTCGCCGAGACCAAGGAACTGGTCGCCGGCTTCTGGATCTGGCGGGTCAAATCGTTGGACGAAGCAGTCGATTGGCTGAAGCAGGCGCCTTTTGGCGGCGGGGAGGAGGTCGAGATCCGGCCGATTTTCAGTCCGGAGGATTTCGGCCCCGCGCTCACGCCGGAATTGCGCGAACAGGAACAACGCCTGCGGGCGCAGTCCGAACAACTGGGGAAGGCCCCGAAACGCTGAACACAGAGGGGGAGTCGTTATGGCCGAACCGCAAAAGAAGTCCGGATCTGTCATCGGCAAGTTGTTTAAGTGGGCGCTGGTGCTGCTGCTGCTGGTCGTCGCGACGGTCGTCGTCGTCGGACAATTCGTGCTCGACGGCAAGTACGACCTCACGCGCGAGATCGCGATCAAAGCGCCGCCGGCGGAGATTCACAACCAGGTCGGGGACTTGCGCGAGTGGCCGAACTGGCTGCCGTTCACCAAGCACGACCCGTCGGTGAACACGACGATCGAGCAACCGACGGGTGTCGGCGCCAGGCAGCACTGGACGAGCAAGAACGGCAACGGCGAACTGGAGTTCACCTCGTCCGACGAGGAGAAGGGGATCGAATACACGATGCTCTTCGACAAGAAGTACGCGAGCAAAGGTTCCCTGAGCTATGCCCGGGCCGGCGACGACACCCGGGTCGCCTGGCGGATGCACGGTCAGAACGACGACTTCCTGGGCCGATGGATGGCGGTCGCCATGCCGTACATGGTAGGCCCGATGTTCGACGAAGGGCTGAACGATCTCAAGAAAAAGGTTGAGGCGAAATAGGTCCGCAGGCCATCTGCAAGAGGGAAGGTCATGCAAATCCAGCCACATCTGAGTTTTGAGGGACGTTGCGAGGAGGCGGTCGAGTTTTACAAGAAGGCGCTCGGGGCCGAGGTCATGTTCCTCGCGCGGTTCAAGGACATTCCCGGCCCGCAGCCGCCGGGGTCGGTCCCGCCGGGCGGCGAAAACAAGATCATGCACACGAGCTTCCGAGTCGGCGATTCGACAATCCTGGCGTCCGACGGTCACTGTTCGGGGAAGGGCAGTTTCCAGGGCATCCAGTTGGCGATTCAGGTTCAAGACGTCGCGGCGGCCGAGCGAGTGTTTCATGCGCTGACCGAAGGCGGGCAGGTCAAGATGCCGCTCATGCAGACGTTCTGGTCGCCGCGCTTCGGGATGGTGACCGACAAGTTCGGCCTGGATTGGATGATCAATGTCGACGGCGGGCCGCCGCGGACGAAGTGACGCCGTCGATCACCCCCC
>DATJGQ010000335.1:0-2235 GCA_035494815.1 Gemmataceae bacterium | reverse complement strand
AACTGCAGGCGGGGTTGGACGGGTTTTTGGCGATTGAGAAATATCTGATGGTGAAACGCGGGCTGTTCCCGAGTGCGCGGCGTCGCCGGCCGTACGGGTGGGAGCTCGATCCGGAGACCGCGGCGGAAGTGGACCGGCTGTTCGAGCGGTTGCGGGCGGTGCTTTCCGGTTCTTAGCGAGTTCACCAGGGGGACTAGCGAGCGTCGGGGTTTATCCCCGCCGGGTGAACGCCTCCCGGCGGGGATGAACCCCGCCGCTCGCTGTGCCGATTTGCCGCATGCGTTACTTCGTCCTCGCACTGCTCGGCCTCGTCGCGGTGATCGCGTACGTGCAACGTCTAGCGATCAGTGTGCCGACGAAGGAGATTCAGCGCGACCTCGCGTTGACCGCGACGACGATGGGCCTCGTGATGGGCTGCTGGAACTGGGGCTACGCTTTGTTCCAGTTGCCGGCGGGCTCGCTCGCGGATCGGTGGGGGAGTAAGCCGGCGATTCTGCTTTTTGCCGTCGTCTGGTCGGCACTGACGGCGTGCGTCGGCCTGGTCCGCGATTCGACAGAACTGCTCGCCGTGTGGAGCTTGATGGGGATGGCCCAGGCGGGCGTGTTCCCGTGCGCGACCAAGGCGATCGGCGCCTGGTTTCCGGCTGGCGAACGGGCGACCGCGTCCGGCGTGCTGGTGAGCTGTCAGGCGCTCGGCATTGGACTCGCCCCGCTGGTCACGGCGATGTTGCTCGAGCACCTGTCCTGGCGACAGACGTTCGCGGTCTACCTCGTGCCGGGTTTGGCGTGGGCGATCGCCTACGCACTGGTCCCGGCTCGTTCGGATGCCGTGGCCGTCAGTGACCGTCGTCCCGTGGATTGGTCGCGCCTCGTCCGCGATCCTTCCATGGTCCTGTTGTGCACGCAGCAGTTCCTCCGCGCCGCGGCGATGGTGTTTTTCATGACCTGGTTCCCCCGATTCCTGCAGGAGACCGGCGAGATGTCGCCGACCGAGGCCGGGAAGCTGGCGGCGTTCCCCGGCTTCGGCGCGATGCTCGGCGGGCTCTTGGGCGGGGCGGCGTCCGACTGGCTGCTCCGGAGGACCGGCAATCGCCGGTTAAGCCGACAGGGCGTGGCCGTCTTCGGCATGGTATTGTGTGCCGGGCTGGTGCTCGCCGCGTACTTCGTCCGCAATCCGGTCGCCGTCGTCGCGCTGTTCAGCGTCGGGGCGTTCTGGGGGACGTTCGGCGGCGTGAACGGCTACTCGGTGGCGATCGATTTCGGCGGCTCGCGGATCGGCGTCGTCTTCGGCACGATGAACGCCTGCGGCAGCGTCGGCGCCGGGCTCTTTCCGCTGGCGATCGGCTGGGCGGTGGACCAGTATCAAAACTGGAACGTGGCGATCCTCGGTTTCGCCGCCCTGTTCGCCGGGGACGCGGTGTGCTGGGCGATCCTGAACCCGAAACGGCCGCTGTTCGAGGACGACGATGACCCCGATTGAGACGCCACAATCGCGCTGCCGGGTGGGATTCGCTCGCGCCGACATCACGCCGCCGGTCGGCATCTACCACCGCATGTGGGGCGCGGCTCTTCACGACCGCGCGACGGGCGTTCACCGCCCGCTGTTGGCGACCGTGGTCGCAATGGAACCGCTCTCGGGTTCCGGCCGGGCGGTGATCGTCGGACTGGACCATTGTCTTTTCGACCCGAGCGAATTCGCCCGGCTCCGCGAGCGCGTCGGCGGGGCGGCGGGGATCGGTGTCGACGACGTGCACATTTGCATGTCACACACGCACGGTTCCGCATGGATGTCGCGGTCAAGGTCGCACTTGCCCGGCGGCGACCTGATCGGGCCGTACCTCGATCGGTTGGCGGAGGTGTGTGCCCAAGTGGTGAAAGAGGCGATTGCCGCCGCCCGGCCGTCGACGATCGTGTACGGAACCGGCCGCTGTTCACTCGCCGCCCATCGCGACCTCTGGGACGCCGACAGCAGGCAGTTCGTCTGCGGGTTCAACCCGGGCGGGCCGGCGGATGACACGGTCCTGGTCGCCCGCGCGGTCGATGACGACGGCGACACGCTGGGGACGCTGGTAAACTACGCGTGTCATCCGACGACGCTCGCCTGGGAGAATACGCTCCTCAGTCCGGACTACGTCGGGGAGATGCGGGAAGTCGTCGAACAACCGACGGCCGCGCCGTGCCTGTTCCTTCAGGGTGCGTCCGGCGTCCTCGGGCCGCGCGAAGGGTTCGTCGGCG
>DATJGQ010000334.1:0-2552 GCA_035494815.1 Gemmataceae bacterium | reverse complement strand
AGACTGAGCTTCCCGCACAGCACTGCCGCTTCGATGCGCACGGCGTCCGGACCGCGGAGCAGTTGCGGCAGGACGGACTTCACGGCGTCGGCTGCGACCGCGACCGGCCGTTCCGGTAGCGGCCGCCAAAGCCCCGTGATTCGGTCGCGGCCGCTGGGTTTGGCCCACTCGCCGAGCAGTTCGAGCGCTTCGACGCGCTGCGGCTCGGACACGTCGGACCTGCTAGCAAATCTCGCGACGGCGGCGGCGTTGGTCGGCCCGCCCTGTCGGAAGTTCGCGACGAGGGCTCGCCGCGCGACACCTTCGGACAGGCTCGGCCGATCAATGATCGCAGCGAGCTTGGGTTCCGCGTCGGAGATCGGCACATCGTGGATCGCCCGGGCGGCTTCGAGGACGAGTTGAGGGTCCTGGTCGTTAAGGAATTCCGCGACCGTGGCCCGAGCCATCCGTCGCCGAGCCAACAATTCCGCTAGCCGAACAGATGCCGACTTGTCCCCAGCGAACATCCGCGAGAAGTCGGATCGCACGTACGGACTCATAGCGGCCGACACGGCGGCGTGTCGGACGTACGGATCGCGGTCGGCGTTGTTGACCAACATCGCCCGAATAAGGTTTTGAATCGGTCCATGCAGCAAGCCGCTACCAGCAGATATTCCGTGGCCTGGCGCCATGCGGCCGAAAGCGATTGCGGCGTGGAAACGCACCCGCGGCTCGGGATCGCGCATGAGTTCGGACAATTGTGCAAAAAAAAGCTTCCGATTCCAGCCGACCACTCGGGCGGCCTGGGCACGAATTTCAGGATCGGGGTCTTTGAAAAGCGCGAGGATTGGTCTGTCGATTGTCCAATCGTTTCCCCATGTCTGCCCCAGCGCCCAAATGGCGTGAATCCGCGCGAGTCGGTTCGTTCCGCTCTTGGCGACCGTCGCCAGCGACTCGATCGCGTCTTTCCCTTTCGCCGCTAATGCGAACTGCGCCTCCTGCCTCACTCGCTGATCAACATGCCCGAGCAGTTTCGTCAGATCCGCAATCGGCCGTTTCTCCATCCCCTCGGCCAACAGAGCCATTACCTCCTTCTGCATCGCGCTACCCTGGAAGTTCGAATCCACGACGCGGTAGATGCGGCCCTTTTTCGGCAGGTCCCAGCCTTCGGTCCAGTCGCTGACGTACAGGTTGCCGTCGGGGGCGAAGTCGCAGTCGGTCGCGAGGATCGACCAGAAGAATTCCTTAGTTTCCTCTAACTCGTACGACGCTCCTTTCTGCTTGAGCTTGACCGAACGGATGCCGCTGCGGCCGCTGGTACCGCCGCGGAAATCGCAGACGAAGAACTGGCCCCGATAGGCGTCGGGCAAGCCGGTGCCGGGATGATAGGTCAGCCCGGACGGGCCGTCGCAGATGTTGAAGAGCGGCGGGATGACGTATGCGCCAGTGTTCGCCGGGGCGGGGTGCCAGAGCTTCTCGCTGTTCCAGACGCCGCGGGGCACAGGCCGGTCGAGGAACTGGTAGCCGATTCGCCAGCCGCTGTCGCCGCCCTCGACGACGTGGACCCAGCGGGCCTTGTCGCCGCCGTCGGAGTTGTTGTCGCAGGTAAACAGGTCGCCGTACTCGTTGAACGCCACCTCCTGCGGGTTTCGCAATCCCGTCGCGAAGAGTTCCAACTCGGTGCCGTCGGGGTTGCAGCGGAGGACGGCGCCGGAGTCGGGGTTGGAGACGGTGCGGCCGTCGACGCCTCTAACGTTCAGCCCGCGGTCGCCGATCGAGAAGTAGAGCTTGCCGTCGGGGCCCATCCGCAGGCCGTGCAAGTCGTGGCCGATGAAGCCGACGTGCACGCCGTAGCCAGTGGAGAGCGACTTGCGAACGTCCGCGACGCCGGTGCCTTTGGTGTCCTGCAACTGCCAGAGGTCCGGGATGCACGTGTACCAGACCTTGCCCTGCCGCGCGAGCACGCCGGCGCCGATGCCGCTGACGTGCGAGTTGAAGCCGGCGGCGAAGACCGTCGATTTGTCGGCCTTACCCGCCCCATGGCTGTCGACGATCTGCCGCACCCGCTCGTGGTGGACGGTGTAGGAATCGAACCTGTCGCTGAGGTGCTTCTTGTACATAGCCAGCCGGTCGGCGACGGTGCGGCTGGCGAGGTCGTCGTCGAGCCAGCTCATGTGGCCGCGGATGTCGGGGACGCCCTGCGAGTGACGGAACGTCTCGGCGACGTAGCAGCGGCCGTGCTCGTCGAACGCGAGCGCGACCGGGTTGGCGAGCATCGGCTCGGCGGCCCACAGTTCGACCTTGAGCCCCGGCGGCACGCGGAACTTCGCCATCACCCGCATCGCTTCGTCGGACGCGGGCTTGATCTCGGGCTCATAGGCGAGCAGGACGCTTGTCAGAGAGAGAAACGCGAGGAGAGCGGCGGCGCGGCGCATGACGAGACCTCCTTTTCGCGACGCCTATCAGAGCCGGAAGCGTGAGCGACGGCCCGCTCTCAAATGACCGTCGCTTACGCTTCCGGCTCTGATGAGCGTCGCCAAGGCCCGTTCTCACATGACCGTCTCTTACGCTTC
>DATJGQ010000333.1:0-2335 GCA_035494815.1 Gemmataceae bacterium | reverse complement strand
GCCGGATGTGCGTCGCCCCCGATCCATGGGGGGGCAGCTAACCTACCTCCGCGCACCCGACATTGACAAGTCTTATTTCGGCATTTCCCGCGGGCGAGCGTCACCGCGGTGGACGAGGCAAGCGTGGCAAGCTGCGGCGTTTCGTCCGAAACTACGGATTGGGCGACACTACCCGGCGCGCGATAGAGCCCGCGCCAGGCGCACAGCCCCTTCGGCGGGCTCCCGCACCAGGGTTAAGGGCTCAACCTGTACGCCTTGCCCCTCCAACGCGGTCAGGACTTGTTCTCGATAGTAGCTACTTTCGAGCAATGTCCCGCCGGTCATCGCTAACGGCAGCCCGCGGTTCGGTAACTTGAGCTTTTTCGCGGCAGCCATAACGGTGTCCGCAAGCTGTCGGGCCGCGTCGCCGACGATTCGCCCGGCGACCGCGTCGCCGGCCTCGGCCGCGGCAAGCACATGCGGCGCCAGTGCGGACAGGGCCGTTCGATCCCAGCCGCCGCGGTAGACCGCCGGGATCAGGTCGATCGGCTGGCTGAGGCCCATTGCGTCCAACAGCCGCTCGGCCAACGCGGTCTTGGCGCCGCGACCGTCGTCGCCATGAACGATTGCTTGTAGCGCCGCCATGACGAGGGCATAGCCGCTGCCCTCATCGCCCAGGAGATAGCCCCAACCGCCGGAGCGGCCCATCGTGCCATCCTGTGTGCGGCCGAAGGCGATCGAACCCGTCCCGGCGATGAGGGCCATGCCCCATCCTTCGGGCGTTCCTGCCGCGAGCAGGATGCGGGCATCACTGACCACGTCGCAGTCGCGGGCAATGCCGACGCGATCCACCCACGAGCGGATCAGCCGCTGTTCCTGCGGTCGGTCCGCGCCGGCGAGGCCCAGCACGATCGCCCGCGCCTCGCCGGGTCGCCGTTGGGCCTTCGCGAAGGCGGCGATGATCGCGTCCTGGATGGCTTGCAGCGCCCGCGTGACGCCGACCGCCTGCAAGTTGGACGGCCCCGACGCTCCGCGGCCGAGGATTTCTTTGTCCGTCGCGACCATCGCTATCGTGCTCGTGCCGCCGCCGTCCACGCCGATGACGAGGTCGTCGGCGCTCGACGCGTCGCTCCGGCGGTCGTCCACCCGCAGCGCTTCGGCCACGCGGCCGCCGAACGCCTTGAGCCGTTCGCGCGCTTCTTCGGGGGCGATCCCTGCTTGCTTCGCGACCAGCGCCGTCTTCAGTTCGCCGTCGCATTGCCGCAGCAGCTCGTCCGCCTCGTCCCGATCGACGCCGGTGAGCGTCCGGACGATACGGTTTGTTCGGGCCTTCAATTTGGAATTACTGGCCCTCAGGTCGACCATCAGGTTTCCGAAACATTTGCCCAGCCGGACCATCGCCCCCGTCGTGAGCATGTTTAGTACGAGCTTCGTCGCCGTCCCGGCCTTGAGTCGCGTCGAGCCGCTCAGGACTTCGGGGCCGACTACGGGCTTGATCATCAGGTCGACGTGCGTTTCCAGTTCCGAGTCGGTGTTGCACGCGAGGCCGACGACGGTCGCGCCGACGCTGCGGGCGTAATCCGCAGCCCCGATCACATACGGCGTGCGGCCGCTCGTCGCGATGCCGACGAACACGTCTTTGGCAGAGAAGTTGATCGCCTTCAGATCCTGTTCGCCGAACTCCGGGTGGTCCTCGGCGCCTTCGACCGACTGCGTCAATGCCTTCGGTCCGCCGGCGATGATGCCGACGACCTGTCCCGGCGGCGAGTTGAACGTCGGCGGGCACTCCGTCGCGTCGAGTACGCCAAGGCGACCCGACGTGCCTGCGCCGCCATAAACGAGCCGCCCGCCCGCCGCCAGTCTTTGCGAGATGACGTCGATGACGCGGGCGATGACCTGCGCCTCCGCCGCGACCGCTTCAACCGCCCGCCCGTCCTCGCGGTTCATCAGTCGAACGATCTCGAGCGCGGAGAGCTCATCAAGGTGCATCGAGTCCGGGTTCCGGGCCTCGGTTTGTAAGTTGTCCATATCCGGATCCTAATCGGTTAGTCAGCAGTGCGACGAAGACGGTACTGAGCGTGCCGACCGGCGCGTACCACGGCCAAGCGAGGACTGGCAGCCCCTGCGCCCCGCGGAACCACAGCCAGCCGGTGATGACGAACCCCGTGACGAGTCCGACGAGTGCGGCCCCGGAATGAACGGGCCGACGCAAGCTGCCCAGTACGAACAGCCCTAGAATCAGTCCGAAGGTCACCGACGCGACGCCCAGCGCCTGGTCGATGACGCTCCGGTCGATGGTAAATGTCCGGCCGCCGACGACGACGGGCCGGTCCATCAGCGAAATGCACAGGAGCGC
>DATJGQ010000332.1:0-5863 GCA_035494815.1 Gemmataceae bacterium | reverse complement strand
CCGCGCGGCCGCGCGGCGGAACCGGCCGGCGGCGTGAATTAGGGGGTTGGGTGGTGGGGTGGTTGGGTGGTTAGGTGGTTGACGGCGGGTAATCGCACGGTGAAAGTCGTGCCCGACCCCAGCTTGCTTTGGACCTCAATGTCGCCGCCCATCATGAGGCACAGCTTCTTACAGATCGCCAGTCCCAGCCCCGTGCCCTCCTGCTTACGGGTGCCGGACGTTTCCGCCTGAAAGAACGTCTCGCGGAAGAGCCGCCGGACGTCCTCCGGCTTCATCCCGATGCCGGTATCGATGACCGCGAAGACCAACTCTTTGCGGTCGCCCACGCCTTGCCGCTCCGCCCGCAGCCGGATCGAGCCCGCCTTCGTAAACTTGGCCGCGTTAGAGAGCAGGTTCAACAACACCTGGCGAACGCGGGTCCGATCCGCCCGCATTGTCCCGATGTCGGGCCGACACTCGAGCGTGAGCGTGTTGTCGTTCTTGCGGACGAGCGGCTCGACCCATTCCCGCAGCTCGGCCAACAGCGGCGCCACTTCGAAATCCGCCGGGTCGAGCGTGACCTTGCCGGCCTGGATCTTTGCCAGGTCGAGGATGTCATTGATCAGCGTCAGCAGGTGCTTGCCGGACTGGTTCATCTTGCGCAGGTCGTCGCGCATCTCGTCCGGGTTGAGTTCCTCGGCCTCGGCGAGCCAGTAGTCGCAGTAGCCGATGATCGCGTTGAGGGGCGTCCGGAGTTCGTGGCTCATGGTCGCCAGGAACGCGTCTTTGGCCCGGTTCGCCGCGAGCGCCAGATCGCGGGCGCCCTCCAGCGACTGATTCGCCTGCATCAGTTCGGCCGTCCGTTCCTGAACGCGGTGCTCCAACTCCTCGGTCATGTGGCGGATTTGCGATTCGGCTTGTTTGCGTTCGGTGATGTCGCGGAGGATCGCGGTGTAGATGAGGCGGTCGCCGAGCACGACCTCGCTGACGGCCATTTCCACCGGGAAGGCGGCGCCATCGCGGCGGCGACCGATCACCTCGCGGGTCGTCCCGGTGACGCGGCGGATGTTGTACATGCTCGATTCGGCCGCGAAGCTGCCACTCGGCAGGACGACCGAGCCGAGCAGCGTCGGCATGTCCCGCGGGGCGCCCCGCTGCAGGAGCGAGGTGAAATGCTTTCCTCGCACCTCGTCCGCCTGGTGCCCGAAGATCCGCTCGGCCGCCTGGTTGAACGATTCGAGCCGGCCGTGCTCGTCGATGGTGACGATCCCCTCCGCGGCGGTGTTGAGGATGGTGCGGATCCGGGCCTCGCTCTCGCGCAACTCGCGGGTGCGGCGGCGGACCTGATCCATCATGCTGGACAGGGCGCGGGCCAGCGTGCCGATCTCGTCCCGGCCTCGCAGCGCCGGCAGACTGACGTCGGCGTCTCGTCCGTCGGCGACCTGTTGCGCGACGCCGATCATCTGCCGCAGCGGCCGGGTGAGGTACAAGGCGAAAACGAACGCCCCGGCGCCGGCGATGCCGCCCAGCGCGATGGAGTACCAGCGGGTCCGCGCGTAGTTCGCCTGCATCTCGTGATCCATCGCCTCGTGCGGCAGAGCCAGTCCGAGGCCCAGCCACTGCGCATTGCCGGCACTCGGCCGGTCGGTCGTCACCGCGCGCCGCGGGCTGTCCGGGTCCAATCGCACGGGAAGCAGGTAGACGGTGAATTCCGCGCAGCGGTAAGGGGTTTCCCAATCGACGGACGAACCGAACTCGGTCTGGAATTCGGTCATGGCGGCGCGGAGATCGGACTCGTCGAAGCCCCGGAGGATAAGCGAGTCGCTCAGTTCGATTCCCTCGCCGCGGACGCCGGGGTGGCGGTTATGAACCTCGGCGATCGCCTTCCGGAGTCGGTCGGCGTCGACGTCATGTCCGATACGGCCTGTCGTGAGGAAGAACTCCAGTCCCGGCAAATGAACGCTGTTCAGTTGCATGCCGCCCGGCAGCGGCCGGCGGTCGTTCGCCTTCGCGGCGGACTGCTCGTGCAATTTGGCGAACGCCCGATCGAGTTCGCTGCCCGAGGCCGCGCCGGCACCGGGCCCGGTGCCGGCGGGACTCGGGTTGGCGAGGTATTGGCCGCCGGCGTTCACCAAAAAGCCGAGCACGCGCGGAGAGGCATTGAGCCGGCTCACCAGGGCGCCGAAGTCGAGTCGTAGGAGGAGCACGCCCAGAGGTTGCACGACGCCCGCCGCGTCCCGCCGCACGTCGGGCGGGTGAACCGCCAGCGTGAGGATCTGTTCCAGCGCCCGATTGCTCGCAGTCGGCCGCGGTTGGCCCGCCGGCGGCCGGACGTCCGAGAAGCCGACCGTCAGGGGCGGCAGTCGAAGCGCCTGTTCAAAGTCGCTCTGGCCGAGCCAGCGGCGATCGGCGGCGTTGTCGTCTCCCCGTTCGTCAACGTTCCGAACGGCGTGGGCGATTTCGCTGCCGCCGCTGTCGTTGCGGATAAAGACGATCGACAGATAATTCACTTGGTGTTCGAGCAGCCGCCGGAACACTTTTCCCACTGCGGCTCGGGCGTTCGCGGTCGGCGGACCTCCCTGGGCCAAGACAGCTGCGACGGCGCTCACCTCGGCGCTGCCGGATAGCGTAATCAGGTCGGACCGTGCGGTTTGCAACTCGTGGATCAATTCGCGGGCTTGTAGCGCCGCCTCATCGCGCAAGTCGGCCAGCTCGCGCTCGCGGACCACCGCCCGGGCGCCTTGATAGAACAGCGTGCCCGACGCGTACGTCGTCCCCAGTACGAGGGTCGCGGCCAGGAGACACAACTTCGCGGCCAAGCCGATGCGCATAAACTTAGGTGGTTAGGTGGATAGGTGGTTAGGTGGTTAGGTGGTTGGGTGGTTTTTGTCTTTAACCACCTAACCACCTAACTACCTAACCACCTGGCTGCGGAACGTCGTTACAGTACCATTCCCAATGAGCGGCGGGCAAGCGATGCGGCTCGCCCGCGCCGGACGTGCCACATGCTTCCCCCCGACGTCGTCCGCCAGATCCGCCGACTGCACCTCCGCGCCCGCCGGGCCGTCCAGGACCTGCTCGGCGGCGAATATCACAGCGCGTTCAAGGGTACCGGCCTGGCGTTCGCCGACGTTCGCGCCTACGAGCCCGGCGACGACGTCCGCGCGATCGATTGGAACGTCACCGCCCGGATGGGCCAGCCGTTCCTCAAGCGCTACGTCGAGGAGCGGGAGTTGACGGTCCTGTTCCTGGTGGACGCGTCGGCGAGTCTCTCGTGCGGCACCCGCCGGCAGCCGATGCGCGAGGTGATCGCCGAGCTGGCCGCGCTGTTGGCGTTCGCCGCCCTGCACAACAACGATCGAGTCGGCCTGATCCATTTCACGGACCGCGTCGAGCAGGTCGTGCCGCCGCAAAAAGGAACCCGGCACGCACAGCGCCTCTTGCGGGATATTCTTTTCTACCGGCCGGCCCACCCCGGGACCGACGTGAAGGCGGCCCTCGACACGCTGCAACGGATTCAACGGCGGCGGGCGGTCGTGTTCCTGTTGAGCGACTTTCGCGCGGAAGGCTATGAGCGAGCGCTCAGGTTGGCCGGCCGGAAGCACGACCTGGTCGCCGTCGCCGTCCGCGACCCGCTCGACGACGCACTCCCGAACGTCGGCCTGCTCGAACTCCAGGACGCCGAGACGCGCGGGCAAATACTCGTCGACACCGCCTCGGCCGGCGTGCGGACGAGCTACGCCGAAGCGCAGCGGCGGCGGCGGGAGGCGCTGCGGCGGACGGCCCGCGCTGCCGACGTCGATCTGATCGAGGTTTCCACCGCCGGCGGCCACCTCGACGCGCTGACCGGCTTCTTCCATCGCCGCGAACGGCGGCTCAAGCACGTATGAGAAGTGGGCAGTGGGCAGTGGGCAGTGGGCAGTGGGCAGGCATTGTCGTTTTGTCCCTGCTGCCGGCTGTTTGTCTCGCGGCCGATTCGGCGCCGGCGGGCGAGCGATCGGTCGAGCGGCTCGGTGTGTCCGCGCGGGCGCGCGTGGAACCGAGCGTCGTACCGATCACGGGCGTCGTCACGCTATTGGTCAGCGTCGAAGGCGCTGCACCACTGACCGTCGAACCGCTGAAGCTCGGTGACCTGCCCGGCTGGCGGATCCGGTCGGCCGGCGAGCCGACAACCGTCCCGCTCACCGACGGCCGTGAACGCCGGGAACAGGTCTTTCGCCTCGTGCCAGATCGGGCGGGCGAATTGGCGCTGCCGCTCCCCGTCCTCCGCGTCCGGCCGGGCGGCCGCGAATCCGCGGTCGAACTCACTTTCGAACCGCTCGCCGTCCGGGTGACGACGTCGTTGCCGCGCGTCGACCTGGACGAGGCTCGCGACGTCACCGGGCCGGAAGCCGCCCCGCCAGCGCCCGCGTCACGACTCGGACTGTGGCTCACGGGCGTCGGGGTCGTCGCGAGTTCGCTGTTGCTGTGGTCGCGGTGGCGCAGCCGCCGGGGCCGTGACCGGCGGCTGGAGCCGACCCTGGCCGAGTGGCTGGACAGCGAACTCGCCCGGCTCGGTGCCGTCGACGCCGCCGCGCCGTCCGCGGCCGATTCCCTCGGCGACGTGATCCGCGGCTACCTCGCCCGGCGATATCGCGTCGTCGCCACCGGCCGCACGACCGGCGAACTCCTTTCACTCCTGCCGTCACAAGCGGCCGCGGAGTGGCGGGAAGTATTAGAGCGATGCGACCTCGCGAAATTCGCCCGCGCCGGCTTCACGCCCGCGGAGTGGGACAAGGCGATAGCCGGATTACGGGACGCGCGTACGACTCTGCCGGCTGGTGAACCTCCGCCGTCTGCGGATACAACGGCGGTCGGTCAAATCACGTAAAGTCCCGGCGACGCTGCCGCCGAAAGAAAAACTGACGTCAGCGGGCTCTAGGCAAGCCGGCAAACCGCGCGCGGCGCCGCCGGCCGGGGCCCGAGGTTCCGAGGCATCCCTCGCTTGCGCTTCGGGCTGGTTCGATCGAGTTTAACGCCTGCCGCACAAGACCGCGCGAGTCCGTCCCAGGAGTCCCACCATGACGCGTGTCACGCAAACCGCCGCTGTGCTTTTTGTCGCCATGCTGGGCGTCTGGGGTTGTGCCCAGGGACCGTCCGCCGCCACACTCGCCGAGCGGATCAAGTCACTGGAAGCCAAGAACGCCCGCCTGGAGGCCGACTTCCGCGCCACCGCCGGCAGCCGCGACGAGCTGCGGTCGAAGCTCTCCAAGGCCGAGGAGCACATCCAGAAGTTGCAACTGGTCGTCAAGGAGCGCGACGATCTGAAATTGCAGCTCAAGGTGCGGACGACCGAGCGCGACCAGGTCTCCTCGCAGTACGACCAATTCCGCAAGAGCCTGCGCGACCTCGTCGGCCAGGCGGACGCGTCGGTCCTGAACTTCTCTGACGGCACGCCGGTGCAGATCGCCGTCGGCCCGCGGGCGAACGGGCAGTCATGACGATTTTAGATTGCAGATTTCAGATTGCAGATTGAAGAAAGTCCGGACAGAGGCTTAACAGCCATGTCCGGACCTTCTTCGATTCGAAATCTGCAATCTGCAATCTGAAATTAGTAGATCTGGATCGTCGCCTTCTTCTTCAATTCGTCCACAATCCGCTTGTACTCGCGTTCGGCGATCTGGTTCTGGAGCTTCCTCACCACCTCCGACTGGCAGGCCACGTCGAACGGGCGGCGGCCGGCGTACTGGCGTTGAACGACTTTGACGATGTGATAGCCGAACCGCAGTTCGACCAGTGCGGATTCACCCGGCCGCAGGGACAGGACGGTCGCCTCGACCTCGGCCGGCTTGATCTCGCCCGGCTTGCTGCCGAGGCCGTCGCCGTTGCGGAGTTTGCTGTCGCC
>DATJGQ010000331.1:0-2615 GCA_035494815.1 Gemmataceae bacterium | reverse complement strand
ATCCGTGACCGGCGAGCGGGGTCGCGTAAGCGCCCCGAGGACTCTCAAACGTCCGGACGTTTGAGAGTCCTCGGGGCGCTTACGCGACCCCGCTCGCCGGTCACGGATAGTACGCCGAGTCGTAGTAGACAACCAACGGGTCGGGCTGATCCTCTACGAGGTATCGGACCACACCGCGAATCGCGGCGTCGCCAGATAACTTTCGTTTCGACCCCTCGTAGGTCCACCACGTGCCACTCGGCGGCATGCCCCAGCGACGATTGAGTGCCCGACTGCCATAAGCCTTGAAATCACCCAGTACTTTCGCGAGGTCGGGGTCGCCGGGGACACCTACGACAAGGTGGGCGTGGTTGTACATGATGGCGACCGAGAGCAACCGCCAGCCGCGATGCGTCGCGGTTTCGTGGAATTGCGCGAGCAACGCCTTTGCCTGGTCACAATCGATGCAAATTGGCGGCCCCTTCAGAAGATCGCGCGCGGAGTGATGGAGGCCGGGGAGATCGGCGTCGCAGGGCGTGCCGGGGAGCATCATGCTCGCGTCGGCTTTGCGTCTCCGGATCGCCGGGGCGGCGGTCACGGACGCGCGAAACGAACCCGCGCGAGTCACCCGGAAGCCAGTTGCCGTAAAAGGTACTTGTGAGAAACCAGTGACGGTCCACAGCGCCGATCGCCTCTTATGGCTTGTGCCGCAGGACGCGCCCCGGTAGCGCCTTCGTCGCCTTGCCGTCCTCGATCACCGCCTTGCCGTTGACGAGTAGCAGCCGCACGCCGGTCGCGTATTGGTGGGGCTGGTCGTACGTCGCCGTGTCGCGGAACGTCTTCGGGTCAAAAACGACGACGTCCGCGAACTGTCCGACTTTCAGATATCCCCGGTCTTTGAGCCGCAGAATGTCGGCGGGCAGGCCGCTGGAGCTGCGGACGGCCTGCTCGAGCGGGATCACCTTTTCCTCGATCGAATACCGGCCGATCTTCCGCGGGAAGGTGCCGTAACTCCGCGGGTGCGGCACGGTACTGTCCGGCACTTTCGAGCCGCCGTCGCTGGCCGTCGCGACCCACGGCTGCTTCATGTACAGCCGCACGTCCTCCTCGCTCATGCCGAACGACACGACGCCGGCCCCACCCTTGCGTTCGATCTCGAGCACGACCTCGACAACGGGTTTGCCTTCCGATTCGGCGATCGCTGCGAGGTCTTTGCCCTGCCACGCCGGCTTTTGGCGATAGGAGGCGATCCGCAGCGACTTGCCGCCGTTGCGGCCGCCGATCATTTGTTCGATCGCCTGCCGTAATGCGGGCCCCTGCTCGGAGTCGTCGAGCCGCTTGCGGAATTCGGCATTCGACCCCTCACGGAACCGCGCCGGCACGACCATCGCGCGCAGGCTCGTGCTGCTGGCGGGATATGGGTACTGATCGGCGGTCACGATCTGGCCGGCGGCGCGGGCGCTCTCGATGAGCCGAATCGCGTCGGCCGATTTCCCCCAGTTGCGGGCGCCGGTCACTTTAATGTGCGAGATGTGCACGGGCAGCTTCGCCTCCCGGCCGATGGTAATCGCTTCCTGGATGGCGTCGAGCAGGCCGTTGCCTTCTTCGCGGATGTGGCTCGCGTAATGCCCGCCGTGCGCCGCGGCGACCTTGGCCAGCGCGATCAGCTCGTCCGTCTTCGAATAAGTGCCCGGGTTATAGATCAGCCCGGTCGCCATGCCGTAAGCGCCGTCGCGCATCCCCTGGTCCACGAGTTTTTTCATCCGCTCCAGCTCGTCGGCGGTCGGCGGGCGGTTGACGTTGCCCATGACCTCCGAACGGACGTTGTTGTGCGGCACCTGGTGGATGACGTTGCAGCCGATGCCGCCGCGTTCCAGCGTCCCGAAGTAGCGGGCGACGTCCGTCGGCCCGGACCCGCAGTTGCCGGTGACCTCCGTCGTTACGCCTTGAAATGCGTATGACAGGTTTGCCCGCGTCGCGGCGGCCTGCAGCGGCGAGTCGCTGTGCGTGTGCAGGTCGATGAACCCGGGGGCGACGACCAGACCCGCGCAGTCGACGGACTTCGGAGAGCCTGCAACCGTGAAAGTGCCGACGGCCACGACTTTGTCGCCCTGGATTGCGACGTCGCCGGCGCGGCCGGGTTCGCCGGAACCGTCGTAGATGGTGCCGCCTTTGAGAACGAGGTCACACCGGACAGGGGCAGGATCGGCCGCGAGAAGCAAAGCCAGCGACAGAGTGAGCATCGACGACTCCAAGTTTAGGTTCGCCCAACACCCTAACCGGCACGTCCGAGCGACACAAGCGCCTCACCGCCCGACTTGCGTGTTGACCCCCCCGGCGGCCTCCTCCATAATCATTGGCGCCCAGACTCGACTCTTAAGGGCCGCGACGGCGGCGCGACCCTCCATGATGAATAATCACAAGCTCAGGATCTTCTCCGGCCGGGCGAACGTGCCCCTCGCGGAGAAGATCGCGCATTGCCTAGGCGACAGCCTCGGCAATTTCCCCGACGGCGAGAACGCCGTCCGCATCGAAGAAGACGTCCGCGGCCGCGACATCTTCCTCGTTCAGCCCACCTGCCCACCGGTCAACGAAACGCTGGTGGAGCTGTTGATCATGGTGGACTGCTTCAAGCG
>DATJGQ010000330.1:0-13229 GCA_035494815.1 Gemmataceae bacterium | reverse complement strand
CTCGTCATGCAGGAGAACTTATGGACCGCTTGCGATTTTGTGCCGCGCTCGCGTGCATGCTCAGCACTTCCGCGCTTGTCAACGCTCAGGAGAAGGTCCTCAAAATCACGACACCCATGAGCCCGCCCACCTGGGCGCTGCTCGAACGGCAGGTGCTCGACGCCAGTTCCGACGCCTGCCGTGAGTTCTACCGCAAGTACTTCGATGACCGCGGCTGGCTGCTCTGCGTCGAGCGCTGGGGCGGCGACGACGGGCCCGACGACGCCATTGAGAACTGCAACGACTGGCCCATCCTGCACGCCCTCGGCGGCTCCGACGACGTCCGCCAGATGTACCAGAAAGCGTGGGAGGGCCACCTCCGCCAGTACACGCTCGCCAAGACGACGCACGTCCCGTTCGCCAAGGACGGCATGTACTACAAAGAGTTCCCGGTGATGTTCGACTGGCTGCACAACGCCGAGGGCCTCACCGTCTTCCAGATGCAGGGCCTGTCGCACCCGCAGGACCCGCGGTTCCTCCAGCGGGCCCGCCGCTACGCCGGCTTCTATATGAACGAGGACCCCGGCGCGCCCAACTACGACCCCGAGTACAAGATCATCAAAAGCCTTTTCAACGGCAGCCGCGGCCCGCTCCTCCGCAAGGCGACCGCCCTCGACTGGACCGGCGACCCGATCGAGGTGAAGAATCGCTTCCGCCTCGGCCACGGCGAGACCAGCTACGACGAAATGCTCGCCCATTTCAAGGACTACACCGACATCGTCGGCGACCACCCGCAAAACCTGATGGCGACGTCGGTCGCACTGACCGCCTACATGGGCACCGGCGAGTCGAAATACCGCGACTGGATCCTCGACTACGTCGGCGCCTGGCGCCAGCGGATCCTCGACAACGACGGCATCCTCCCGACCAACGTGGGCCTCGACGGCAAGATCGGTTCGGCCGCGGGCGGGAAGTGGTACGGCGGCGTCTACGGCTGGGGCTTCACGGTCACCGTCCCGCAGACCGGCCGGCCGGCCCACCGCAACAATCACTTTCTCGGCCTGACCGGTTTCGGCAGCGCCTACCTTCTTACTGGCGACGACCGCTGGCTCGACCCGTGGCGGCAGATGATCGACAAGATCAACGCCCAAGGCAAAATGACCGACGGCGTCATGACCTACCCGCACATGTACGGCGATAAAGGCTGGTACGACTTCACGCCGGCGAAGTACCGCCACGGGGCCGAGGAAATCTGGTACTGGTCGATGAAGGACGAGGATCGGAAGCGCGTGGCCGATAACGGCTGGGTCGCTTTCTTGGGCGGAAAGAACCCGGCTTTTCCCGAACAGGCGCTGCGACAGGACTTGGAAACGATCCGCACGCGCACGGCCGGCATGCGTGCCGATACGACGACGCCGGACACGCGACTCGCCGACGACCCGTTGCGGCTCAACCCGGCGACGGTGGCTAACCTTGTGCATCTTGCGATGGGCGGCCTGCACCACGGGAACCGGACGCTGTTGCTGCACACACGCCTGCGCTACTTCGACCCAGACGGCCGCCGCCCCGGACTACCGCCCGACGTCGCGGCACTGGTCGAGTCAATGACCGGCGACGAGACGGTGGTAACGCTGGTGAATGTCAACCCCTTACACGCACGCCGGGTAATCTTGCAGGCCGGGGCGTACGGCGAGCACGAGTTCCGGACGGCGACCGCGGACGGCGCGCCATTGAGGGTGAACGGCCCTCACGTCGCCGTTATGCTCACACCTGGAGCTGGGGCCCGAATCAAGCTCGGCATGAAACGGTATACCCGCCATCCGACGCTGGCTTGGCCATGGTAACCTTCGCAGGTATTGCAACACCGACCAGGTTCCGGAATGATGGTTTCCTGGCCGGAGTCGACTTGTGACCACACGTTACACGAAGACGATTGTCTGTTTGGCCAATTCCCGCAAGCCGCCCTCGGGACGGTGCATCGCAGGACGGGAGGTCACTCAGACCGGGTTCGGCAATTGGATTCGGGCGCACCTCAGGGAAAAGCTGCGTGTAAAAGTGGAGATCCAGAAAATATCCACGAATAACCGCGCGCGTGCTCGACTCGAGGACGTCCTATTCCCCATCCGGGCACTCTGGTTTTTGCTCAACCGCCTAAAGAAACTAATCCTATCCTTTTGCCAGGCGTGCGGGCCCGGCTTGGCACCGCAGATGTTGTGTGCGCCGGGCGCATTTTGCACCGCTTTTGCTCTTTGCGCCGGATGCGTTTTGCATCACTGGGGTCAGTGAGTAGGTCAGGCTGTGCCTGACTCTCGCAGTCGTCTGGCATAGCCTAACGTACGGTCCTCACGCCGGCTCGGACTGGTCGAGGATCCGGTGGAACTCATCGACCGGTGCAACGTGTTGCCGTATCCGGCGGGCAGAAAGAATTGAGCGGCCCGGCATCCGGCCGGTTAAAATGGCGGCCGACTCGAAGACCTGCCTCCTGCCTTGAGCGAAACCATGCGGCGTTACTGGCCAAAGATGCACTGGGGCGCCGGCGGCGCAAGCCTGGTCTTGCTCTGCGCGATCGTGAACGCACTTTCTGCCGGTGACGAACGCCGCGCGGGACCGGACTGGTGGTCCCTCCAACCCGTCCGGCCGGTCGCGATCCCGGGAGCGGGCGCGGGCCGATCGCCGATCAACCCGATCGATCATTTCATTCTCGACCGGTTGCAAAAAGAGCGTCTCGCGCCCTCACCCGCGGCCGACCGGCGCACGCTCATTCGTCGCTTGTCATTCGATCTGATCGGCCTGCCGCCCGAACCGCACGAAGTGGAAGCGTTCGTCGCCGATACCTCCGCCGGCGCGTACGAGCGGCTGGTCGATCGCTTGCTGGACTCGCCGCATTACGGCGAGCGTTGGGCCCGGCACTGGCTCGACATCGTTCGGTACGGGGAGAGCCAGGGCTTCGAGCGCAACAAGTTCCGGCCGAGCGCCTGGAAGTACCGCGACTTCGTCGTCGAGGCGTTCAACTCGGACATGCCGTACGACCGGTTCGTCCGCTGGCAGATCGCCGGCGACGTGCTGCGGCCGGACGACCCATTGGCGGTCATCGCGAGCGGGTTTCTGGCGCTGGGGCCGTACGATCTGACCGCATACAACAACGGCACGCCGGACATGCGCAAGTTCGCCCGCGAAGAGGAGCTGGAGGGCCTCGTCGCCACGGTCGGCCAGGCGTTCCTCGGGCTGACCGTGAATTGCGCCCGCTGTCACGACCACAAGTTCGATCCCGTCACACAAAGCGAGTACTACCGGTTTTCCGCGGCCCTCGGCGGCACCTACCAGGGCGCCGAACGGGAATGCGTCACGGACGCCAATCGAGCGACAGTCGAAAAACGCGTCCAGGCCCTGCGTCACGAAGCCCAGCTGATCGCGAGCGAGGAACGATTAGCCGACGCACTGACGAAGCCGTCGCTCGCGGCCCAACGTCACCGGCTGCAGAGCATCATTCGCTTGCTCCAAGCGGGTCCGGTGCACACGACGCGACCCAAACAGCCGGGCGCATGGCACATCATGAGTCGTGGCGATTACCGGAAGCCGGGCCAGGTCGTCGCCCCAGGCGGGGTCGCGGCCGTCGCCGGCGTCTCGCCCGATTGGCAACTTCCGCAAGACGCGCCCGAAGCGGAGCGGCGCAAAGCGCTGGCCGGCTGGATCACCGACCCGCGCAACCCGCTGACGGCCCGCGTGATCGTGAATCGGCTGTGGGGTTATCACTTCGGCACGGGGCTGGTGCGAACGCCCAGCGATTTCGGGTTTCAGGGCGGCGCGCCTTCGCACCCGGAACTCTTGGACTGGCTGGCGTGGCAACTGGTACACCCGGACGGCGGGCCGACGTGGAGTCTGAAGCGAATTCAACGGCTGATCGTTACCTCCGCGGCATACCGGCAATCGTCCCGCATTGTGCCGCAGGCGGCTCACGTCGATGCCGACAATCGACTCCTCTGGCGGCAAACGCCGCGGCGGCTCGAGGCGGAGGCGTTCCGCGATGCGGTCCTGGCGGTATCCGGCGAAATCGACCTGCGGATGGGCGGGCCCGGGTTCCGCGATTTCAAGCACACGAGTGCGGGCGACAATGAGACGTACGCCGTATTTGACGCGGTGGGCGGGGAGTTTAACCGACGGAGCCTGTATCGGACCTGCGTCCGCTCGGGCAGCAGTCCGCTCTTGGACGTGCTCGATTGTCCCGACCCGTCGGTGACGACGCCGAAGCGAACCGTGACCAGCACGCCGCTGCAGGCGCTGTCCCTGCTGAACAACCGGTTCATGGAATATTGCGCCGAGCGGTTCGCAGAGCGGCTCAACCGGGAAGCGCCCGGCGACGTCGCCGCTCAAGTCCGCCGGGCCTACGCATTGTGCTTCGCTCAATCGGCCACGGACGCCGAAGTCGCCTTCGGCGAGAACTTTGCGGCCAAACATGGGCTGGGCCAGCTGTGCCTGGTGCTGCTGAATACGAACGAATTTTCGAGTGTCGATTGACGCGATAGAGAGAGGCCGTGCGATGACCCTGTCGCGGCGCGATTTGTTGGGACAGTTCGCCACCGGGCTGGGCGGCGTGGCGCTCGCGTCGCTCCTGGTGCGCGACGCCGCCGCACAACCGGGCCCCGATCGTCCGTCCGACGCGCCGCCGCATCACCCTCCCAGGGCGAAGCGGGCGATCCAGATTTTCCTGCAAGGCGGGCTGAGCCAGGTCGATTCGTTCGACTATAAGCCGGAACTGGAAAAGCTGCACGGCAAGTCCGTGCCCGGCGACGAGAAGCCGGTGGCATTCATGGGCCGCGTCGGTTTGCTCCACAAGCCGCACTTCACCTTCAAACAACGCGGCCAAAGCGGCCTGTGGGTTTCCGACCTGTTTCCCAACATCGCCGAAGTGGCCGACGAACTGACCGTGATCCGCTCGATGTGGTCCGGCACCGGCAACCACACGCCCGCGACCTACGAAGCGCACACCGGTTTTCGCACGCTCGGCTTTCCGGCGGCGGGAACGTGGGTCTCCTATGGGCTCGGGGCCGCGGTCGACAATTTGCCCACGTTCGTCGTGCTGCCCGACAGTCGTTCGCTTCCCACCGGCGGTGCGACCAACTGGGCGAGCGGCTTCCTGCCCGCGCGGCACCAGGGCGTCGTCCTCAACAGTACCGGCCCGGCTGCGCGAGACCTGCATCCCGCCTCCCGAGTTGATCGAGAAACGCAGGCGGCCCGATTCGCGGCGCTCGCCGAACTCAACCGGCAGCATCTCGACCGGCACGGGGGCGACGACGCGCTCAGGAGCCGCATGCACAGTTACGAACTCGCCGCCCGCATGCAACTCGCCCTGCCGGACGCGACCGACCTGCGTCAGGAAACCGAAGAGACGCACCGGCTCTACGGCACCGACCGCAAGGAGTGCGCCGACTTCGCGCGGTCATGCCTGATGGCAAGGCGTTTGGTGGAGCGCGGCGTGCGGTTCGTGCAGCTCTGGAGCGGGGCGGCCTTCGGGAAGGAAGTGCACTGGGACGCCCACGGCAGCGTGCCGGCGAATCACCGCCGCGAGTCCGACAAGATCGACCGGCCCGTCGCCGGACTGCTGCGAGACCTGCGACAACGCGGCTTGCTCGACGACACGCTGGTCATCTTCAATACCGAGTTCGGCCGGACACCGTACGCCGAGAGCGCCGGCGATAAGGCAGGCCCCGGACGCGATCACAACGCCGACGCCTTCACCGTCTGGCTCGCCGGCGCCGGCCTCAAGCACGGCATCGCTTACGGCTCATCGGACGAGATCGGCTGGAAGGCCGCCGACGACCCCGTCGACGTGCATGACTTCCACGCGACCATCCTGCACCTGTTTGGCATCGATCACGAGCGGCTGACGTTCTACCACAACGGCATTCAGCGCCGACTGACGAACGTGCACGGCAATGTCTTGACCGATCTGCTGGCGTAAAACGCCGGGCTACGGATACAGCTCCCGAATCCCGTTCTTGAGTCCGTAAATCCGATCGACTTCGACGTCCGTGAGCGGCCGATCGAACACCGCGAGGTCGTCCATGTGCCCCACGTAGGACGCACCGAGCACCAGCAATACCTTCGCGGCGTCCCAATCGAACGTCAGGTCCCATTTTTCGATCGCGCCTTGCAGCTTGCCGTTCAAGTACAACTTGCCGCCCGGCGGCTTGCTTTTGTCGTTGATGTTCTCCAGCGTGAACACGACGTGAGTCCACTTGTCGCGCGAAAAGGGCGCGCGGGCCACTTGCACCATCGGACGTTTGTCGAACGGGATGGCATCCCATTGCACGTTGGTCGGGTTCCAGATGTTGAACAGCGGACGGATGGCAAATCGGAAATAGCGCGGCGTCTCATCCTTCGACCATTCCAGGAAGATGAAGCCTTTCCGAAGGTCGTTCCCGACGATCTGAATCGGGTCGCAGTAGCCTGGCTGCAAGTCCTCGTCCGGAGTCAGGCGGAGCCAGGCGGAGACACTGGCGCTCCAGCTTTTCGCGTTGTAGCCGAGCACGCCGCCATCCTTGAACGAGGGACGATAGGTTCCCTTCTTCGGAAAGTGCAGCGCTCCGCCATAACGCCCCGCGTCGGCGGCCAGCTGCACCTGGTCATTGGCCACGGCGGGAACCAGCGTCTGTCCTTGCTGGACGTAGCACTTCTTGTCGGCGCGAGAGAAATCGGCATCCAAGCCTTTGTCGAATGACGTGTGCAGGGTGAGCGCCTTGGACAGCTTCGCCTTGGCCTCCGACTCCGCCGCGTCCACGATCGCCCGTCCTTCTTCGGGGCCGATTTCATGCACCAGCAGGTTGCGCCAGCGGATCTGCCCGCCGTGCGTCTGCAGCATGATGGGGCCCTTGGCCGGCAACGGCTTGGACCGGTCCCAATAGTTCTCCATGACGGCCCCGTCGACGACGGGCTTCTCGTTCAGCCAGACCCAGGTCCGGGCTCCGATCTGTCGGATGCGGAACTGGTTCCACTCGCCGAACGGCTTGTCGGCGAGGACCTGTGGGTCCCGCCCGGGAGCGCCGGGCGTGTTGTTGAAGAGCCCGCCGGAACCGAGGTGCGGTTTGCGATTCGGGTTCTTGGGATCGAAGGTCTGATGCCAATCCCAAATCTGCACCTGCGGCGTGCCGCGCAGATAGATGCCGCTGTCGGCCTTGGCGACGGTCTTGTATTCGAGGCGAAGCTCGATGTCGCCGAATTCTGCTTCCGTCGTGGCGTAAGGGCCCGTGCCGTCGTTGACCAGCTCGCCGTTCTCGACCCGCCAATGTTTGGGGAACTCGGCGCGCTGCTGTTTCAGGTTCGCCTCCTTCTGCTCTCCCCGGAGTCGCGCGCCGTTGTGCGGGTTCAGGCCGTACCAGCCGGACAGGTCCTTACCGTTGAAAATCGGGCGAAACCCGGCGGGCGGAGAAGACTCCCCGGCTTTGGCGGTCGGCACAAGGGCGCCTGCGACAAAGAGCGATATTACTGCAGAGGTACTTTTCATTTTGCGGTTCCCAAAAGGCGCTTCATGGCATCCATCAGAACGGGTTCGACCTCCGGCGCGACGTTGCTGGCCCGCGGCCCGGTTTCGTAACCGCCTTCGGAATAGGCCACGGTCGTGCCGATGTAGGCGGGACCATAATCGCCGTAGGCCGCCATCGCGACGTGCAAGTCCGGCCGCATCTTCTTGGCGGCGAGCTGATATTCGACGAACAGCTCGCCGGGCATGTGCAAGACCCGCGCGTCGCCGATTCGTAGACAGTCGACATCGATCGCATGCCCCGACTTGCAGCGGACCACCCAGGCCAGTTGGTCCGCCTGCGAAACGTACCCTCGGGCCGGCAGTGTCTTCAGATCCTTGATCAGGTCGTCCTCCTTCAAGTGGGGCGCGACGGGCAGCTTGACCGGGACGGTTTCCCAGCCGACATCCGCCGCGGCCAGTGGCCGCTTCTTCGTTTCGGCGAAGGCCAGTTTCATTCCGTTCGCCAGCCGCTGGGCGAGCGCCATGCGGTTTTCCTTGCTGCCGTCGTTGTACTTGCCGGCGCCGATGTTCCCGCCCGCGCCGTTGAAATGAACGTGCAGCGCTTCCGGAACCTCCTGGCCGCGGATGAACCGGGCGATCCCGGGGAAGTCGGGGCTGGGGACGCCGGTGCGGTAGTAACTCTGCGGGTGACAGGCGTAATAGCTCAGCACCGCGACTGGCCGACTCTCGTTCCAAAAGGAGAGCAGCGACACTTCCGGATCGATCACCCCCTCCGGCTCGGCCCGCAGGGCGGCGTCTTTCGTGGCGGTGTAGCGGACGGCCCGCACTTTACCGTTCGGCCCCATGATGCGGCGATTGGAGGCGACGTCCTTCACGCGGGCGACGCCCCAGCCGTAGTGAGTGACCGGCTGGGCGGATGGCAGCGCCCGCGTCATCGCCTTGGCGGCCCGCTGTATCACCTCCCGATGGAAGGTGCCGTCAAACCGGCCGAAATCTTTCAGTCCGAGTTCGCGGACGAGCCGTTCGGCCGTGAAGTCGCAGCCGGGCGCGTCGTGCTGATGGAGGGTATGGACGGCGACGCGATCGGGCGTCGTGCCGGCGGCGACGGCCAACTGTTCGCGGAACTGGTCGTGCCCCTCGTTCGCGATGCCGATCCAGTCGACCGCGCACAGGACGATCGGCCTGCCGGCGCCGACGATCGCGATGCCCCGACAACGGAGCGTTAGTTCGTCGAGCCGCTTCACCGGGTCATACGCCATGTCCGAACCGAGCGGCGGCGTCGCGTCCACGTCGAATGTCGCGATTTGAATTGTTGGCGATGCCGCCGGTTTCGGGGATTCGCCCGCGCGGAGTGCGCTCAGGCTGACGAGCGAAAGGGTGAGGAAGACTATCGTCGGCTTCATTGGTGTGCCCATCGAGGTCGCGGCCAATCCTTTACTCATCACGCCCCATAGTGTACGGTCTGGACGGCTCCCCTTTGTTGTAATCTGCGGAGGTGGGAATGTGATGCAGCGACGCACGTTTCTCGGAACGGCCCTGGCCGTTGCCACGAACTCCCCGCTGTTCGCCGCCGTGCGCGCCGGCCGATGGGACGATGCCGCGGAAGTGCTCGAACGGGCGACGGCGTCGACGCAGGTGCACGCCGCCGTGCTGCACGTCGTCCGCCGGGACGAATCGTTCACGCGATCGTTCGGAAAGGCCGCCTCGGACGACGCGATGTTCCTACTCGGTTCCATTTCCAAGCCGATCAACGTGACGGCGGTCATGACGCTGTTCGATCAGGGGAAGTTCCGGCTCGACGACCATGTGAAGAAGTTCCTGCCCGCGTTCACCGGCGACGGCCGGGACGACGTGACGATCCGTCACCTCCTGACGCACACCTCCGGATTGCCCGACCAGCTGGCCAACAACAACGATCTGCGGAAGCGACACGCGCCGCTGACCGAGTTCGCCGAGCACACAGTTCGCACCCGCCTCAATTTCGCTCCCGGCACCAAGTATCAGTACTCGAGCATGGGCATTCTGCTAGCAGCGCGGATTGCGGAGCTGATCAGCGGCTCGGAAATTCGCGCGCTCGTTGATCGTGCGGTTTTTCAGCCGCTGGGCATGAAGCACTCGGCCCAAGGACTCGGGCGGTTCAAACTCGAAGAGATGGTCAGCTGCCAAATGGACGGCGCCGCGCCCGAATCGGGGAGCGGCGACCCGCAGGCGAAGAACTGGGACTGGAACAGTCCCTACTGGCGGAGCCTCGGTGCCCCGTGGGGCGGCACCCACGCGTCCGCGCCGGATATCGCCAGGTTTCTCGGCGAGTTCCTCGGGGCACGCGGCAGAGCGGTGAAGCCCGAGACGGCGCGGCTCATGATCAAGAACCACAACCCGTCCGGGGTCACGCCGCGGGGACTGGGGTTTGCGGTGGGCAAAGGTTCCGGCAGTCCCGGGTGTTCGGAGCGCACCTTCGGCCATACCGGCTCGACGGGCACGCTTTGCTGGGCCGACCCGGCGAGCGAAACGATCTGCGTCGTGCTCACGTCATTTCCGGGCCGCGGGGCGCGACCCCATCCGCGCGAGGTCGCGGCGGAGCGCGTCGCGGCGGCCGCTCGTCGGTGACCTGAGGCCGTTCATGCACTCCGACGTTGTGATCGTGATTCCCGGCGACGACCCGCCGCAGGTGCAGGGCTCGCCGCACCTCGAACGCCTGAAAGGCTACGGCGAGGTCATCCTGCACACGGACCGGCCGGCCACGGCGGAAGAGAAGGTCCGCCGCGCCGGCAACGCGGTCTGTCTGATCAACAGCCGCGGGGCGGTCAAATGGCCGGGGGAAGTGCTCCGCCAACTGCCGCGGTTGAAAATGATCACCGTCTGCGGCATTGGCACGGATGCGATCGACCTGCCCGCAGCCGAGGAACTGGGCATCGTTGTCAGCAACCTGCCCGGCCAGACGGCGCCGATCGTCGCCGAGCATGCGTTGGCTTTGATGCTGGCCGTCGCCAGACGGGCCTGGTTTCACACGAACGAACTCAAATCGGGCCGTTGGACGTCGCATGACAACGTCTATTTGCGCGGCAAAACTCTCGGCCTGATCGGTGCCGGCAGCATCGCCGCCGAGACGGCCCGGCTGGGCAGGGCCATCGGCATGGAGGTGCTGGCGTGGACGTTCCGCCCCACGCCGGAGCGGGCGGCCCGACTCGGGGTGACGTTCGCTGCGCTCGACGAACTGCTGTCGCGGTCCGACGTGGTCAGCCTGCATGTCAAGTTGACGAGCGAAAGCCGAGGCCTCATCGGCGAGGAGCAGATCCGTCGGATGAAACCGGGGGCGATGCTCATCAACACGGCCCGGGGCCCGATCGTCGATAGCAGGGCCTTGGTCGATGCCCTGAATTCCGGCCGGCTGGGCGGCGCCGGGCTCGACGTTTTCGACGACGAGCCGATCCCTGCCGGTCATCCGCTGCTGGCCTGTGAACAAGTGGTGCTGACGCCGCACAACGCCGATCAGACGTCCGAAGGGTGGGAGCTACTCAACGGCGGCGTGGTGGACAATGTGATCGCTTTCCTGCAAGGCCGTCCGCGAAATCGTGTCGTGTGAGATTCCCATCCATTGGTTCTGTCCGGCACCCCTCCCACCCCATCCCAGAATCAATCAAGACTTCCGGAATCAATTGGCTTGCGTCGACGCAAACCACAGTGGTGAATGACATTCCTTTATTCTGCCACCGAACCGTCACACCACCCGTACAAGGTGGCGAAGCGGTTACGAAATCTAACGAAAAGGAGAGTCTCATGACGGCTCGAAAGCGGTTCGGTGGCGTGGCGGTGGCGTTGGCGGTTGTGTGGGGCGCGGCAAGAGCGGCGGCGAACGAACCGCCCGCGGCGGGCGCTCTCTCGCTGTGGGTCCAGCGGGAATACACGTCTTGGGACAACCCGCTGCACAGCGAGCTGACCATTAATGACAAAACGGTGGGAACGTTCACGTCGGACACCGATCGCGCGATCGAAGAATTCCTGCGGCCCGGTTGGAACACGATTGTTCTCAAGACCGCGCCGCAGCCCGGGGCGGCGAAAAGTAACCAACTCATCTTCCGGATCGGGTCGGTCAGCAAAAAAGACGGCAAGCGGATGATGGACGTCCTGTGGGAGTTCCGCAACGGGACGGATTGGAAATACAAGGACGGGACTTATGCGCACCAGCTCGGCCCGGATCGGAAGGAGGTCACGCTCACTTTCCGCATCTACCGGGCCGGAACCGACGTGGAGGTTCGAAAGCTCGGTGCGGGCGATTATGTCCTCACCGGCCGTCCGGAGTACGGGAGTTGGAATGGCCCCGTCACCGCCACCGTGTTCGTCAACGGCCACGAGGTCAGCACCTTCCTCGGTCGGGAGCGGCAGGTCGTGATGACTCCTTATTTGAAGAAGGGGGAGAACACGATCAAGCTGGTGTCCGCCCGCGTTCCGAACGTGGTGGCGGATAATGACGTGAAATTCTGGGTCGGCGGCCCGGCGGAGTACAACGCGACGCAAGGCCGTTACGAGGTCAAGCCGCTCAACCAGTTCGAGGCCATGCACGGCTGGAAGCGGGACAAGAAGACCGGGCAAATCCTCAATCAGGTCCAGACCGGCGCGGAAACTGTCGAGCGGGAGATCAAGTTCACGCTCGAGGAGGAACCGAGGAAAAAGTGAGCGGTTTGGCCGGCGCGGTCCGCATTCGATCGAAACGCTCGTGCGCGGATTTTGCGTGCGCGGGCGTTTCGGCATTTCGCCTGGGGCTGGCCCGCCGTTCGCTGCATCCCGATGATGTCACGGAAGACCGATCCGTCGGGAGCGGCGCGACATGCACAACCTCGACCTGATCACGACGCTGACGGCCGGGCTGGCGGCGGTCTTGGGAGATCCCGGCGCTGCGGCGCTGCGGCGCTGCGGCGCTGCGGCGCCGACGCGCCGGCCGAGGACGAGAGCCCGAAAGGCGAGCCTTTGCCGCAGCCCGAACGCCAGTAGAGGAAACCGTCAGGCGGTCCAGGTCAGCATTTTCTGAAGCGCCTCAGCCTTTTCGATCAGGCCCACGAAGGCGCCGGCCGGGTCGCGGGCCGCCACCGCTTTGACGTCGCCGAGGATTTTCGAGAACTCCTGAACGTCTAGCGCGGCGCCGCGCTCGGAAACGCTCCGCGCTGTCAATCTCGCCCAATCACGCAGGCGGCGGACCGGCGCGAACACGGGGTCGTCCGACAACTTTGCTTCGGCCTCCGCGGCCAGCGCGCCCGAGAGCGATTGTTTGGCGAGCGCTTGAATCGGGATGGTCTTGCAGACGGCGATGTTCAGGCAATCGTCCGCCGCCAGCTCGACGGCGACGAGTTGCTTCGACAGTGCGGCCTTGTCAGTCATCCTCGGCGTCCTTTCGCCCGGCCGAGCCCATCCGGGCTCACTGAATCCTGGGTGTCTGCAGGTGCCAGCCGATGATCTCCGGATCATTCAGCCGGCGGCCTACCCGATCCCTTTCGACGAGCGGCAGAGTGGCGAACCAGCCCTCGGCCTCTTCGATCGACCTCGCGGCCTTTCCGGTCGCAGCCCGAAACTCGTCCAACAGCACCCTTGCCTGAGCCTCCTGCCACTCCCTTCCAGTAGCATGGTCGCTCATGACGTGCCCCCAGGCGGCAGGCACGGCGGATTGTACCAGAGAGGCAGTCAATTAGCTGCCGGCACGACATGGGCCGACGACTTACCGACTTCGCCGATCGACCAGCCGACTCTTGGTGACTGCTCACTCTCAGTCGCAGGCTCG
>DATJGQ010000329.1:0-5906 GCA_035494815.1 Gemmataceae bacterium | reverse complement strand
CGCCGGCCGGCGTAACAAAAGGTTATGGCACCGAAACCGCCTCCCCGCCCGCATAGGTGCTCAGCGCCCGATACACGCCCGCCGGCACTTCATTCGTCACCCACCGCACGCTGCCGTCGCAGAAGACGAAATTGCACCCGCCGAAGTGCCGGCTGCGAAAGCCGCTGACCCGGTCCGCCGTCGTGCGGTTGTCGCCGTACGGGTCCCACCCATACACGCTCGGCATCAACAGCGGCCGGTTCATCGGTTCGTCGAATTGGAACGGGTCAAGGCACTGGGCCGTCACGGCGAAGACGCACCCGTACCACGGGTGGCTCCAGTCGCCGACGCCGGCGGCGCTCCAGGACTGCTCGATGACGGCCGGCTGGCCGGTTTCCGGGTCGATCGCCGGCCGGCTCGGGTCGAAAAGGTTCATGACGAGCAGGCCCGGCGTACCGCCCGCCGCGTCGCCGAGTGCGAACGTCGAACTCGTGCCGTCGGCGATGTCGGAAATTCGCACGACCGCCCGCGCGGACTCCGGCGGCCGCACGTCGAACGGCCCCCGCAGCGCCCGCGGCACCCGCTCCGCGTCGGGATTCAGCGAGGCGTTGGCGCCTTTGTTGAACGCGTAGTCGATGGTCCCGGCGAACGGCGGCAGCGGCGTCGCCCACTGGTTCGACATCGGCGCCAGATCGAGCAGTCCGCCGGAGCGGTTGCTCGGGCAGTAGAAAAGTTTCACCTGCGTGCCCACCGCCTGGTAGTTCGGTGGGTTCCACCACGGCTCTTCGAAATGGTAAATCCGGTGCGTATTGTCCTGCTCCAGGAACGGCAGCAGGTACGTGAACCCGGTCGCCTCGGCGTCGCTGGTGTTCGACGTGGACGAGATCATGCCGGCCGGGAACCCGCGGTTGGCGTCGTGGTAGTTGTGCAGGGCCAGCCCGAGCTGTTTGAGGTTGTTCTGGCAGCTCGCGCGGTTGGCGGCCTCGCGGACTTTCTGCACGGCCGGCAGGAGCAGGCCGATCAACACCGCGATAATGGCGATGACCACCAGCAGTTCGATGAGTGTGAATGCGAAATGGTGGCGCCGCATGAGAGGGAACCTCTGGGCCGGGGCGGCACCGTCCATCATGACCGACCGGCGGGTAAATCCCAAGCGCCAATTTAGGGGCGGATCATGCCGAGCTTGTCAGGGCCACGCGACCGTGCTAGGCTCTGGGTGACTCGTCATCCCGCTTGTCAATCATTTTGGGGTGAGCCGGCGATCGCCGGGCACCCGCATCGTTACGGCTTCGGCGTCAATCCCGGCACCGGCCCCGGCCGGTTCGCGGGGATGTTCCGCACCGCCCACCGGTCGGAGCCGGCCGGGGCGTTCGTTTACCACCAGGACCCGCAGCAGGAGCACAGCAGCACCCAAACGTTCGGCGGAGGCAGTCTCTCCATGCCCGACGCCGCCACCCGCATTCGCCGGCTGTTCGGCACGCCCGGCAGCGCGGACGTCGACACCGCCGACCTGCTCGATCAGGCGGCGACCGCCCACGCCGGCCTTGTCGCGCGGGCGAACGGCCGTGCCGATCCCGTCATCGAGCGTTCTCTCGTCCCGTTGCGCGAGTTCCTCGTCGGGCCGGCGCGGGCCGCCGACAAGCGACGACTTCTCTGCCACCCGCTTTTGATCGAGGGGCTGCACGCGCTGGCCCCGTTCTGCGGCGACCTGCGGCGCTGGCACGACAGCGTCACCGCGGCCGCCCCCGACGCACGGGTGACTGACAACGACGTCCCCGTCGAGGCGACGAAAGCGGCCCTCGGCAATGTGGCGCTGGTCGCGCGGCTCCGCGAACAACGGTCCTGGAGCGGCGAGCACGAACTGTGCACCGACGTACTCGGCCGGATCGGTTTCCCGTTTTGCGACTGGACGCTGACACTTAACACCGACCGTCACGAATTCCTCGCCAACGAGGCGGTGACCCTGACGCTCGGCCACGACGAGGCGACCTGGGCCCTCGCCAGTGCCGCCGATACGCCGTTCCTGGTCGTGTCCCGCGCCGACTGTCTGCGGATGATCCTCGGCAACGACGACACTCTCGAACGCGAACGGCTGATCTTTCCCAATGCGGTCGTGCGGCCGCGGCTGCAATTCGCTAACCGCCTCGGACGATCGCCGATCCGCTATGACCCGGTCGGCTTCCGCGACCATCCGGACCACGCGGGCATGACCGGCGGCGTCGTTCGAAGTCTGCTGTTAGCCATCCGCCGGAATTCACCGGCCGTTTATCGCGAGCTGTGCGCGTTCACCCACACGATCCGCGGGTTCGAATTCCCGCGATCGCAGTCGGGCGTCGTCGATTCCTTCTCCGACCCGACCGTCCCGGGCGTGATCGGCATTTCCATCCCGTACACGCCGCAGGACGAGCTCTGCCTGGACCTGTACTGCTTCACCTGGTTCGGCCACGAGATGGGGCATACGAAGGATTACCTGTGCGATTCAATCCTGTACGAACAGGGCGAGAAACTCGTCTGCAACGCGGCCGAGCGGACTGACCCCATTCCGCGTTATGGCCGCTCGCTCTCAATGCGCACCGTGTTTCAAGTGCCATACGTGCACTTGTACGAGTTCGCGCTGTTCATGGATTTCTGGCAGGCGGGCTTCCGCGGGCTGCCGTGGGACGTGGGCGACGCGGCCTCACTCGGTGACGATCTTGCGGCCGAGATCGCCGAGGCGTTCGCCCTGATCGACGAGTGGACCCGACTGACGCCCCTGGGAGAAGTCGCCCTCGCCCACTTCCGCGACCTGTTCGTCGCCGCGCAAAAACGATGGCAGAACATTCGAGGCCGCGTTATGCCGCTTTAGCCGGGGCAGTGGCGGGCATGGGCGCGTATGGCAGCTCAACCATTTCGTGAATGTTGCCCGTCAAAGGTACGACCGTGAACCGTCCGTCCGGCGCCTGAAGCGTCACCGGCAGCGAACCGTCTACGCCAAGCGTCAGGCTGCTGTGTCGAATGACCGCCGTACCGGGCGCCATTACCAGACGAAACCTGCGAAGGATCGCCGGTACCGCGACCTGGAAAAGTTGCAGCGAGAACGTGGCGCCGAGACACATGCGCGGGCCCGCGGCGAACGGGGCATACGTGAATGGAGAGACGTGTTGCCACGACCAGCGGTCAGGATCGAACCGCTCGGGCTGCGGAAAGAGCTCCGGCAGGTGGTGCGTCATATACAGGTTGTGGAAGACGACCGTCCCCTCCGGCAGTGAATGTCGCCCGATGACGCTCGGCCGCACCGACCGGCGCATGACGAACACCACCGGCGACAGCACCCGCAGCGACTCCCGAATGACGCGATCGAGAAGGTCGGAATGCTCGCCGGAACGCCAGTCGTCGTTGAGCCGCCGAAGCACGCCGGGATGTTGGGTCAGGAGCAGTAATGTCCACGTCAGACCTGACGCGGTCGTCTGATACGACGCGTTGAAGAGCGTCTGCATCTCGCCGATCACTTCCGACTCGGAGATTTGGCCGGCGTCGCAGGCCCGCAGCAGCAGCGCTAAGAGATCGTGTTGGCCGTCCCGCAGGTGCGACCGCCGCAGTTTAATCAGCTGCTTCAGGTAAACTTCCATGCGGTTGCCGGCCTCGAGCCAGCGCTGGTAGCGGGCCGCCGGCATCGTCACGGGCAACGACAGGGCGAAGACGGCCGTGATGTAATTGTCGAGCCAGTTCTGGAAAGCGACCGCCACGTCCCGGGCAACGGCGAAGTCGTCCAGGCCAAACAACAAACGTCCGGCGACGCGCAGCGACAGCTCCTTCATCGCGGCGTACAGATCGATGCGCTGCCCGACCCGCCACTCGCCCAGGAACTCGTCGATCACCTGGCTCATCGCTTCGGCGGACGCTTCGACGGCCTCCTTGCGCACCGCCGGCATCAATAGCCGCCGATGTTGGCGCTGCACAGCCCCGTTGATGCCGAACAGGCCGAGGCCGAAGCGGCGTTGGGCGGTGTTTTTCGTGCCGGGGTGGCCGAAGACGTGAAACGTGTCCGGTTCGCTGAAAACCGCGTAGCCGGCCTCCGCCCCGCAGCAGAAGACGGTCAGGTCCGAACCCTTGCGATAACCGACGATCGGGCCGTAAGTGCGATGCAGCCGGCTCGTGCAGCCGAGCGTGTCGCCGTCGAGGTCGTGAAGCATGTCCGGGGAGCCGATCGGCAAGGGCGAGTCGTTCGCGTGCCGATCGATAAGCCGGTCCATCGCAACTCTCCCCGCGGCAGTCCGCTCGGGGTGGCGGCATAGGTCAGCCGGTTATGCCTGTCAATGCCGAACTCGGTCTGGCGAAAACTGGGCGGGCCGGGTATTGAAGCCGTCGCGAGAGGCCGAAATGCCGCGGCGGGAGTCAGGTCGCATGGAAACCACGAACCAACCCGGCGGCGAAGCATTTCACGTGGCCCCGTATTTTGACGTGCTTCTGCAGCGACTGAACGGCGGCGACAAGCGGGCGGAAGTCGCGTTCGGCCGGCACGTGCACTGGGGGTATTGGCCCGACGCCGACAGCGCGGACGGCTCGCCCGAGGATTACGCCGACGCGGCCGAGCGATTGTGTCGAAAGGTGTGCGACGCCGCCGGCATCCGCGACGGCATGCGCGTCCTTGACGTCGGTTGTGGTCTGGGCGGCACGATCGCCAGCCTGAACGAGCGGTTCAACCACTTGGACATGGTCGGCGTCAACATCGACCAGCGGCAGCTACGGCGGGCGGCGAAGACGGTGCGGCCGGGCAATCATAATCGCATCCGTTTTCAGGAAGCGGACGCGTGTGACCTCCCGTTCGACGACGCGAGTTTCGACGCGGTGCTCGCCGTCGAATGCGCCTTCCATTTCCCCAGCCGGGCGGCGTTCCTGCTCGGCGCGGCGCGGGTGTTGGTGTCGGGCGGCCGGCTCGCGCTCTCCGATTTCGTGCCGCCGGTCGACGCGCTGCCGACCCTCAAGCTCTTTAATCCCGGTCGGGACGAGGCGACGCGACTCAGCTACGGGGCGGTGAATTTGCTCTGTCCGGTCGGCGAGTACCGACTCTTGGCGGGCGCGGCCGGCCTGACGCTGCTCGCGGCGGAGAATATCACCGCGAACACCATGCCCACCTACGGCTTCCTGCGGGACGACCAGCGGCAATGGCCCGACCGCACGACCGCCCGCATGCACGAACGCGCCACCAGCCGTCTCGAACTCGCCTGCCGCGAAAACCTGCTCAATTACACGATCCTTTCGTTCGGCCGCATCAATGCGAACTCGTCGGTCGCCGCGTAAGGAGTCCGTCGGTGGCGAAACGATCCCGAACGCGCGATTTCGCGGAGTACTTGCTGGTCCGCTTCGTGGTCGCGATCGTCCAGGCGCTGCCCTGGAGTCCGGCCCTGAGGCTGGCCGACGGACTCGCCTGGCTGGCGTATCGTCTCGATCGGCGGCACCGGCTCGTCGCTTTTGAGAACGTGCGGCGGTCGTTTCCGGAGCTTGACGAGATCGCCCTGCAACGGCGCGTGTTTGCGGCCTATCAGCATCTCACACTCATGATGATCGAAATGATCCGTCTGCCGCGGCTGCTGAATCGCACGAATATGTATCGGCACGTCCGCTATGCCGACCCCGCCGACTTCGACCGCGTCATCGGCTGGGTGAAGACCGGCCGGCCGCTGATGGCGCTGACCGGCCACTTCGGCAACTGGGAGATTCTCAGTTACGTGATCGGCCTTTTCGGGACGAAGGCCGCGGTCGTCGCCCGGCGGCTCGACAACCCGTACCTGGACCGTTATCTCGGCGTCTTCCGTCAGAAGACCGGGATGCGCATTCTCGACAAGAACCGCGACTACGACCGCATCCAGCAGACCCTCGCCGGCGGCGGCCACCTGGGCATCGTCGGCGACCAGGACGCAGGCGCCCGGGGCGTGTTCGTGGATTTC
>DATJGQ010000328.1:0-13815 GCA_035494815.1 Gemmataceae bacterium | reverse complement strand
TGTCCGCTTGCCGAAGATGGGGGTGGTCAGTCTGCGAACGCTCCTACGTCGCTTACTCGGCCAAATCCAGGGACAGGTTCTGGTTCGGAACGACCATCTGGAAGTAGTATCCCTAAACGAAGCGATGACGGTGGCCTATGGTAAGTCACCCGGGCGGTACGTCTCCGACTTCCGAATTGCTGCTCAACTGGTTGCTCCGCTCGTAAACGTCGCCCTTGATCGCCAACCACTCGAACGGGCGCTGGCGGACATCGCGGAGCAATCCGGCCGCAACGTCGTGCTCGACTCTCGCGTAACCGACCGCGATAAACTGGTGGTGTCCGCGAAACTGCTCAACACGCCGGCCGACACAGCGGTCCGGATTCTCGCCGAGTTGTGCAGCCTGAAGTCGGTACCACTGGACAACGTGTTCGTCGTCACGACGCGCGAGCACGCCGCCGAGCTGCAGGCGGAGGAGGCGAAGACGGCGGAGGCGTTCCGGCGGGAAATTGAAGAATCGCTGCAGCATATGCGCGAGCAAAACCGCGAGCAGCAGCAGTCGAAGCCGAACGCACCGCCGGCGAAGCAGTGAAGCCAGGATGTGTCGATACGATTCTTCGCCCCAACGGGGCGGACGTCAATAGCCAGGGACGCAGCGCAGCGGAACCCCTGGACAAAACGACCGCGAGGAAAGATAAGCCCCGAAGGGGCGGCCGCGACAATCGCCCCGTTGGAGCTCAACTCAATAATGTTCGTTCGCTTCCAGGGGTTCCGCTGCGCTCCACCCCTGGCTATTGACGACCGCCCCGTTGGGGCGAAATACACGTCGTCGCTCCGATCACCGATACTCGTACCCCACATGGAACGCGATCCGTCCGTCGGGCAACCGGCGAATGTCGGTGATGTGCACCGGCAATCCACCGCCCAAGGGCGAATGGCTCGACGGCGTCGTCTCGGGCGTGAACGCGTTCGCGGACGGGCTCGGGTACGGCACGGCGCTCAAGTGCACCGTCGGCCCCGCCGGGCCCTCGACGCCGTGCGACTCTTCCAGGATCGGCCGGTCGTTCACGACCCGCCAGATCAGCAGCCCCTCGCCCGGCAGGTCGGCGTCGAAGCCCTTCCGCGTGCGGTTCTCCAACAGGAAATACTCACTGCCGTCGGGGCGGACCAACACTTTGAAACACTCCGTCGCCGAATCCTCAACCGGGGCGAGGATCAGTTTCTGTTTCACCGTCGGGTCGATGATCGTCGGCTTGAGCCAGCCGAGCTTCTCCTTCGCCCACGCGCTCAGGTGCTGCGGCCGGGCGGTCGGGAAGGTGTCGGACAGGGCGCACCACGGTCCGAGGCCCTCCGAGCCGGTTTCCCCGGGACGGGCGGCGCGGTCGGGCAGGCCGAGCAGTTGGGCGAACGGCTTCGCGAACGCGCCGACCGGGGTCATCCGAGTGTCGCCACCCTCCGGGCCAAAGAAGTACGGGTAGCGCTTCGTCTGATACATGAACGTCCCGGCATGTGGGTAGTAGACCGAGCCGCGATTGATCTGTGGGCCGCGCCCTCCGCCGCCGCCACCGCCGCCCGGGCCGCCGCGGCCGCCGCGCGGCATGTCGCCGGCGTAGAGGAAGACGACGGCGTCGAAACTGTTCAATATCTCCTTGCCGTCGCGGGCCGTCAGCTTGTCCAGCGCCTCGATGAGCGGGGCGGCCTTGTTGCTCGTGCCGGTGCCTTGCGAGTAGTCGCCGCGCTTCTTGCTCAGTTCGACCCAATCGAAAATCTTGCCTTCCAGCCGGAAGGCTCCGTGCGATTGCTCGGCGAAATAATCCGACAGGCTGCCGTGGATCGGCTGGCCGGTCGCGTTGGATCGGTTCTGATAGCTGCCGCGGCTGAACAGTGCGTCCGACCAATCCTTGGCGGTGACTTTCGCGTTGTGCTTCTGGTCGGGGAACTCGACGCCGACGACGGCGAGGCGCATGACATCTTTTCGCCAAATCGTGTTCGGCGGTGGGCTGTCGGCGCCGCGGCCGCCGAAGCCGCCGCGAACGGTCTTCGCGCCGTCGCCGCCGGCTCCGCCCTTGCCGCGGCCTTCGCCCCGACCGCGGACCCCGCCTCGCCGGCCGTCGCCGCCGTCGGCCGTCAGCGTGGCCTTCATCTCGACGTCTTTGCCGTCCCGGCGGACGGTGAAGCTGAGCGTGTCGCCGGATCGCTTTTCGTAGAGAAGGTCCGTGAGTCGGTTCGGCCGCGTGAATTCGCTGCCTTCGAGCTTGACGAGGAAATCGTCGGCCCGGACGCCCGCGGCCGCCGCCGGCGAGTTGTTCGCGACCCGCTCGACCCTGACGCCTCCGACGTCGGACGGTTCGCCGAGCGTGACGCCGAAGAACGCCTGTTGCGTGTTCGGCTTCATCGGGCGGCTGGTGGCGGCGAGCGTCGCGGCGACCTCGAGCCGTTGCCCGCCGCGGAGCAAGGTGATCCTTACGGTTTCACCGGCCCCGTGCGACTGGAGCCACTCGCGGAAGGCGTCGGGCGACTTGACCGTCTGCCCGCCGATGTGCGTGACGATGTCGGTCTTTTTGATTCCCGCGCGGTCCGCCGGCGAGCCGGATTGCACTTCCTCGATGACGAGCCGGCCCTGCGAGTCGCGCTGCAGCGCCGCGCCGAGGTAGCCGGTCATGGCGACGCCGCCCGCGGACGGACGAACCTTGGCGGCGATCGCCGTCGTGACCGTCCGATAGGCCGACAGTTCGTCGGTTGCCGCCGGCTGAGCGCGGAGGTGACCGATGCCCGCTAACCCGCAAGCGAGCGCGATCGAAGCGCGAACGGTGTGACCAGACACGGCGCGTCCTCAGTAATACTCGTAGCCAATTTGAAACGTAATGCGTCCGTCATTCAGCCGACGGATGTTCGTGATGTAAGTGGGCAACCCGCCGCCGAGCTGCGATCGGCTCGACGGGATCGTAAACGGTGTGAACGAATCGTTGGCCGTGCTCGGGAACGGCACAAGGCTGGGGAACATCCGCGGACCGGCCGGCCCCTCGATGCCGTGCGACTCCTCGAGAATCGGCCGGTTGCCGACGACCCGCCAGATCAACAACCCTTCGGCCGGCAGGCTCGCGTCGAAGCCCTTTTTCCTGCGATTCTCGAGCAGCAAATACTCGCTGCCGTCAGGCCGGGTGAGCACCTTCATGCACTCTTTCGGCGAGTCCTCGATCGGCGCCAGGATCAGCTTTTGCTTGACCCGCGGGTCGATGACGGCCGGCTTGACCCAGCCGAGTTTCTCTTTCGACCAGGCGTCGAAGTGCTGGGGCTTGCCGTTGGGGGCCTGGTTGGCCATCGCGCTCCAGATGCCGGCCCCTTCCATGCCGGGGTCTTCCGGCCGGGCGTACAGGTCCGGGAGGCCGAGCATGTGGCCGAACTCGTGACAGAAGACGCTGTTGTTCTGCATCCGCTGCCCGCCCTCGGGGCAGATGAAGTACGGCCAGCGGGTGCCGTTGTGCGAGACGCTCGCCCGGTGCGGCCAGTAGAGGCTGCCGCGCGGCGTCTGGTCCGGCCGCGTGCCGGCATAGATGAAGAAGACGCCGTCGAGGCCCTTGAGCGCGTCCGTGTCCCGCGCCAGGACCTTGTCCATCGCCTCGGTCAACAGCGCCATCCGATTGCCGGTCGCGTAGTCGGTTTTGTTTTTGCTGACCTCGACGTAGTCGAACGCCCTGCCCTCGATCTTGAGCACGCCGTACGACTGTTCGAGGTAGTAGTCGTACATGCTGCCGTGCACCGGCTGGCCGGTGATGCTGTTTTTGGTGTAGGTCCCGTGCGAGAACATCGCTTCTTCCCAGTCCCTCGGCGTGATCGTCGGGTTGTGCTTGGCGTCGGGGTACTCGACGAGGATGATGCCGAGGCGGAACTTCGATTGCGTCCAGTAGCGCGGGCCGAAGCCGAACCCGCCGCCGCCGGGAGGGATGACGCCGCCCCGGCCCTGGCCGACTCGCCGCTCGGCGGACGGGTCGCGTTCGCCGCCGAGCCGCACCTTCATCTCGACGGTTTTCTCGGCGATGAGGAGGGTCAACGTCACGATGTCGTCCGGCTTTTTCGCGGCGAGGGCCTCGTTCAGTTTCTCCGGCCCGGAGATGGCGACGTCGCCGAATTTGAGGAGCACCTCACCGACTTTGAGCCGCGCCCGCTCCGCCGCCGATTCCGCCTCGACCCGCTCGATGGTCGAGCCTTCGTCGTCCTTACGCGTCGCCACGCGAATGCCGAGCGCGGCGCGTTGAGGCCCGACGGAGAGTGGCCGGCTCGGCGGTTCGAGCGTCGCCTGGAGTTCAAGTTGCTGATCCTGGCGCGTCAGGGCCAGTTTCACCGCCTCGCCGAGTGACTTGGTTCGGAGAAGGTCGTAGAAGGCGTCCGCGTCGGACACGGCCGCGCCGTTCAGGCCGAGCAACAGGTCGCCGGCCCGTACGCCGGCTTTCGCGGCGGGGGAGTTCGCCGCAACTTCGGCGATGGCCAATCGCCCTTGAGCGTTCGCCGACACGAGCAGGCCGAGGAACCCGGGCCGTGCGGCGGCGACCGTCCCGGCCTTCGCGTCGCGAGTCGTGATCGCCGTCTCGACCGTGCGGTATTCGGACAGGTCCGGCTCGGCGGCGAAGAGGTTCCCGCCGGAACTGATGGCGGCGGCGACACAAAGTCCAAGGCGGAAATGGAGCGAGCGCGTCACGACAACGCCTCCGGAACGATCGGGATCGGCTTTTTGGGTTTTCTCCGACGACAGTCTACGTGTCTATCAGGTACAGTGCACGATTGCCAGCAACACTCCTCGCGTTCTCATTTTTGGGTGCGGCTGGCCCCAATAACCCGGCGATCCGGAGGAAAGACCGATGAAGGCGCGCGGCGTTTGCCTCCTTTGCGTGCTGCTTTCGGCCGCGGTCGTCGGCGCCGCGGCCGACGCGCCGCCGGCGGACGCATCCGATGCCGAACGGCTCGTGCAGCGACTCGGCTCGCCGCGATTCGCGGAGCGCGAGGCTGCGTTCAAAGCACTGGACGCACTGGGCGCTGTCGCGCTGCCAGCGCTGCGCAACGCCGCCAAGAGCAAAGATGCGGAGGTTCGCCAACGCGCCGGCGAGTTGCTCGGGAAGTTGGAGCGTGCCGCCGACGCCGCCGAGGCGTTCGCGCCGACGAAGGTCCACCTCAAGGCCGTCGACGTCCCGCTCGCCGATGTCGTCCGCGATCTGACGCTTCAGTCGCGCGTCCGCCTGCAACTGGCCCGCGAACCGGTGGACCTGCCCGGCCGCCGCGTCTCCGTCGACACCGGCGAGGTGAGCTTCTGGGAGTCACTCGAGGCGCTGTGTCGACAGGCGAAGGTCTCGATTCGGCCGGGCGCATTCGAGCCGGACCCGGCGGTCGGACGCGCGATCAACTTGCTCCGGGGTCCCGTCCCCTCGCTACAGGGCACGGAGGAGACACTCGTGCTGCAAGACGGGATCCTTCCCCCCTGCCCGACGGCTTACGTCGGCGGCGTGAGGCTGCGACTCATCCCGGACCGCTGGGGCAACCGCAATCGCGGCCCCGGCGAGGAACTTCAGTGGATGCTGGAGGTCTCCAGCGAGCCGCGCGTGCACTGGCAGGCCGCCCCCGCGATTACGTTCGAGAAGACGGCGGGGTTGACCGTGACTTGCGCGTCGATCAGCCAGACGAGCGGTTACCGGGGCGTCATGTTCGGCCCCAGCCCCGTCGGTGCGGACGGACGGCCGCCGCCGCGCGGCATCACTCAATATCACTTACCCGTCACCCTCAAGGCCGAGCCACAGGCGGCTCGCACGGTGATTCCGGAGTTACACGGGACCTTGGCCACCACCGTCCAACTGGGGACGCAGCTCGCCGTTACCGTTGATGACGTCGAGAAGGCGAACGCGAAAGGCTCCGACGCGCACGGCGCGAAAGTTTCCATCGGTAATTGCCAGGTCAACGCCGACGGCTCGGCGGCGATTCAGGCGGACGTCGAGCGGCCGAGCACCGGTTCCGGCGGCGGCAGCTTTCGCACGGCCGGCGCCGGCATCCCACTCGCGAGCGCCGCGCCGATGCTCACAAGCTTGGGCCGCGACGGCGAGTCGCTGCGGCTGATCGACGCCCAAGACCGGCCCTATTCGATCACCGTCAGGGTCACCGCCGCGGCCCAGCAGGGCGGGACGACGACCGTCAATTACGTCCTAGACTGCAAACCGGCCGCACCGGACGCCAAACCGAAAAAGCTGGAGCTGCACTGCCCGCGGCGGGCCCCGGTCGAGGCGAAGTTCGTACTCCGCGAGGTGCCGGTGCCGTGACAGGCGTTGTGCCGGCACGCTTGTTGCCGGTTAAACATTCAGGTCGCGTGCCAATCACCGCTTACCGGTTACATCAATGTTCAGACAACCAGCAATCATCCTCATGTACGGGGCCTGGCTGCTCACGTCGGGCTCGGCCATGGCTCAGACCCACGACGGCGAAAACGTTGAAATCCTGAAACCGCCCGCCGATGCACCACCACCGCCGCCGGCTCCCGACCTGGCACGCGTCACGCAATTGATCATCGAACGGACAAATCAGTTTCGCAAGTCCGAGGGCCGGGCGGAGGTCGCGGCTAACAACAAATTGAGCACCGCCGCGAATTCGTTCGCCTCGTACATGTCCCGCACGCTCCGCTACGGCCATACCGCCGACGGCAGCAAGCCCGCGGACCGCGCGGCGAAAGAGGGATATGAGTACTGCCTGATCGCGGAGAACATCGCGTACGCTTACAAATCGACCGCGTTCACGGCCGAGGACCTCGCGAAACAATTTGTCGACGGTTGGGAGAAATCGCCGGGGCACCGCAAGAACATGCTCGAACCGGACGCGACCGAGACCGGCGTCGCCGTTGCCCGTAACGCGGAGTCGGGCTACTTCTTCGCCGTTCAGATGTTCGGCCGGCCGAAGTCGTTGGCGATCGAATTCCGCATCAGTAACCGATCCGGCGAAGCGGTCCGCTACCGCGTCGACGACCAGACGTTCGACCTGCCGCCGCGCTATGGTCGAACGCATCAAACGTGTCGGACGCCGGAGGTGACGTTCCTGCCGCCGGAGGGACAAGCCGAGTCGGCCACGCCCGGGCCGACGATCCGGCCGAAGAACGGCGAACGATACACGGTCGATCGAAGCGCCAACGGAGTGAAGGTCAGCAAAGAATAATAAGAATCGCGGGCGCCAGCCGCTTCATTTGCGCAAGCGAAGGCCAGTGAACTGCCGGACTTGGGCGGTGATGGCGGTTTCGGCGGGGAGGCGTTCCATCGAACTGGCCCCGTAAAAGCCGTCGATCGGGCAGCGGTCCAGGATGAATCGGGCGTCCTCCGGCGAAGCGATCGGGCCGCCGTGGCAGATGACCAGGCAGTCGCCGCGAACCCCCTTGGCCGCGTCGGCGATTGCCGTGACTTCGCCGACACATTTTTCCAGGGTGCGTGCGCTCTTCGCGCCGATGGTGCCGCTCGTCGTCAGGCCCATGTGGGCGACGAGAATATCCGCGCCGGCGTCGGCCATCCACTTCGCCTCTTCGGTGTTGAACACGTACGGCGTCGTCAGTAAGTCCATGCGGCGGGCGGCCGCGACCAGATCGACCTCGAGTCGATAGCTCATCCCGGTCTCTTCGAGGTTGGCGCGGAAGCTGCCGTCGATGAGACCGATCGTCGGAAAGTTCTGCACGCCGGCGAAGCCGAGGGCCTTCAACTCGGCGAGGAAGTGATCGCGCAGCAGGAACGGATCCGTGCCGCAGACGCCCGCGAGCACCGGCGTGTGGCGGACGGCGGTCAGCACTTCGGGGGCCATCTCGCGGACGATCTGGTTGGCGTTGCCGTAAGGCATCAGCCCGGCGAGCGATCCCCGGCCGGCCATGCGGAACCGGCCCGAGTTATAGATCACGATCAGGTCGATGCCGCCGGCCTCTTCGCACTTCGCCGAAATGCCGGTCCCCGCCCCGCCGCCGACGATCGGCTCGCCGCGGGCGACTTTGGCGCGCAGACGCTGAAGAATCGTTGATCGCTCGGTCGGCATAATACGCCCTCTCGGGTTCGCGACGATTCGCAGGAGCGAGAGGCGCATCACGCTTCTGCGAAGCGTCGCGAACGGTTTAGTCGCCCACGCGTGCCCCGGGCCAGACCAAATCGGTGAAACGGTCCACCGGTTCGTGCGCCGACCACGCGATGCCGCGCAAGAGCAGCATGCGGAAGAGCGGGTCGTCGAACGTCCAGGCGTAGTGGCCGAATAACGTCACGAACACGCGGCCGCGACCGTGCTCACGCGTCCAGAATAGCGGCCACGACCGGGCTTCCTCGATGCCGGTGGCCAACGTCTCGCCCGATTTCAATTCCCCGCCGAGTCGCCAATACGTCTCGTCGACGAATTTCGGCGTTTGGAAATTGCGGGCGATCGGGTGGTTCGCCGCAGCGCGGAAATCCAGTTCGACCGCGCCGTGGCGGAATCTCGCGCCGGGGCCCCACGAGAGACCGATCCTCTTCGCGAAACCCGCCGGGTCCTTCTGTCCGTCGACGGCGTAGTGCAAGTACACGAGACCACCGCCGCGGACGAGGAACGGGTCGATGGCCCGTTCCCGCTCGGGCGTCCAGTCGCCACGCTGAAAAAAGACCACGACGTCGGCCTTTTGGAACTGCTCCGGGGACGGCCATTCCCACGCAGTGTCGACGGTGACCTTGTCCGCCGCGGCGAGGAGCTCAGCCCAGACTTTTTGCCAGGCCGGGTAGTCGTGCTCGCCCGGGCCGTGGTCCTTCTTGCCGGCGACGAGCACGACGCGGAGCGGTCTGAGTGAACCGGCGTTCGACGGCGCGCCGGCCAGAGCCGCCCGCACTTCGGCCTTGGACCGCGGCGGAGGGGGCGTCTCGCGGCCGTAGTCCGGCATCCGTGGCTCGGTCAGCAAGAACGTGAACAGGTCCCGCGTCTTGTCCGGCCCGAGCGCCTGTGGCAACCCGGCGGGCATCATCGAGTGTGCGACCGGATGCATTTCTTCGACGGCCGTGCGGGCGAGGATCGTTTCCCGCCCGTTCACGTCGCCGACGATCAGTCGATCGCCGTCGGTCCGCGTCGTCCCGGTGAGGACGCGTCCGTCGTTAAGGGTAACGACGTATGTGACATAGTCCGGGTTGATGGCGGCGTCGGGTTCGGTGACGTCGCGGAGGACCGACGCGTAATCGCGATGGATGAGGTTGGACAGGTCCGGGCCGATCGCACCGCCTTGCTCGTGAACCCTGTGGCATTTGGCACAGCCGGCCTGATCGCCGAAGAAGACGGCTCGGCCGCGGGCCCAACTCCCGCCGTTCAGTTCCGGCGGGAGCGGCGGCGGGCCGGCCTGGGCGAGTGAATCCATTTTGGGGGTAGCCCACGGGACGAGCACTCGCCGGAGCGGCAAGGCACGCTCGCGCTGATCTTCCGCAGTGTGGAAACTCACGCGCAAAACCGGTGGGCCGGCAGTGCTTCGAATCTCAATCTCGACGGGGACGAGTTCGCCGGACTTCGGCCGCAGAGTCAGCCGCGGGTTTGCGGAGGCATCACCGTCCACGTTGCCGACCGGACACCGCACGGTAACGGGTCCCGAACCGTGAAAGCTCAGCATGACCGTCTCGGCCGGCCATTCATAATCGATCCGCGATCCCGGCTGCACGGCCGGGCGAAGCATGTCCGTCAGATCGAGCTGTCCTCGGACCGTGAAAGTCCCCGGCCCTGCCATTTTCCAGAAGGCTTCGTGGGTCGCGCTCCGCGCCGTGCAGCTTCGTGCGACGTCGGTGTCGAAGTGTGGCAGCCAGGTGGCGACTGCTTTACCGCCATCCGGCGTCCACGTCGCTTCGACGCCGGTCAGGTCGTAGTCCAGATCGATCTGCGGCATCTGGCGGAGCGTACCGTTGGGAGACGTCGCCGGCCGGCCCATCCCCGGTAGAGTGAGCGCGTAGTGGACCGCGGCGGGGTGCGGATCCGTGGCGAGGATGAGGGTGCGGCCGTCCGGCGTCAGTTGCGCGGCGCGGACCGGCACGTCGAACCGCGGCGTCGTCAGTTCCATTGCGACGACGGCGTACCCGGGCCGCAGCGACTCGAAACGGTCGCCCGCGCGGGCGTAGCGGCCGGCGGTGATCGTTGTCTTCTTGACCGTGTCGCGGAGCAACGACGGATCAACCGGTCGGTCGAAGGCGACACGAACTTCGCGCGGCCCGGCCGGCCAGACCGCCAGCGGCTGGGCGTGCTCACGATCGGTGTAGTTAATCTTGTAAAGCCTGCCGACGCCGGTGGGGCCGCTGCCCCAGTCCGGTTGGCCGCTGTGACACGCCACGACCAGACTGCCGTCGGGAGCGACACAGCAGTCCACCGTCAGCATGTTGAGACACGCCAGAATCTGATTGCGGGCGACGTAGCCCGCCGGAGTCTTGACCAGCCGTGTGCGATAAAGCTTGCCGCGGGAATAGCCGGTAATCAGTGCGTCGCCCGCCCAGGCCGCGGGCCCAAAAGTCGGTCCGCCGGCTTTGACCGGCTCGTTGAAGCATAAGCCGCAGGTCGATTGGTGCTGCGGGCCGTAATCGAAGACGCTCGGCTCGTCGACGACGTTGTGCAAGTGTTTCGGATGCCGTGGCGGGAAGCCGTAGTGCCGGCCCTTTTCGATGTGCAGCAGCTCGTCGAACGGGTTGCCGTTGGGCAGCCAGGTCGCCCCCTCCTGATCGGTGGCGAAGAGGTCGCCGTGGCGGTTGAACGCCATCGCCACAGGGAAGCGAATGCCGGTGGCGACGATTTCGCGCGTCTTGAAATCCGGGCTGACGCGCATGATCGTGCCGCGCTCGTCGGTGAGGGCGTAACTCGATTTGCCCTCCTTGTCCGTGAGATAGGCGTTGGTGAAATTGGCCGTGCCGCGGCCGAACCAGACGCTGCCGTCGCGGCGGTCGAAGGCGACGCCGAGCGCGTCTACGTTATGGGGCGGCTCCGGCCAGCCGCCGGCGACGATGATCTCCCGATCGGCCACGCCGTCGCCGTCAGTGTCGACGATCAGCGAGCATTTGCCCTTGGCGGCGACGAAGAGACCCGTGCCGTGCTGGTACCCCGGCGGCGTCAGGTCCATGCCGATCGGGGCTCGGAGCCGGCCCTTGTTGTCCCAGAAGAGTGTGGCTTTGTCTTCCAGCCCGTCGCCGTCGGTGTCGCGGAGGTGATAGACGTCGCCGTTGTAGCAGAGCGCGACGAGTGTGCCGTCGGGGCGATAATTGATGTTGTTGACGTTGGGCAACGTAACGGGCAACTCACGGACCGTGAACCCCGGCAGGAACATCTGCACGGGCGGCGGGTCCGCTATGCGAATGAGCGGCGTGCCTGGAGTGACGATCGGCGGCAGGTTCTGCTTGAGGCGCGCGTACTTGGCGTCAAGGTATTGGCGGAGCTGTCGGCTCTCGGCGTCGGAGAGCGACCGCGAGTACACGAGCACTTCGGCGATGTCGACATCTGCGAAGCCGCAAACCGCCTGCGGGCCGGGACCGTTCGTGTAGTAACGGGCGCCGACCGTGATCTCCGCGAGACTGAGCGGCTCGCCGGTCCGCGGCCGCTCGCCAGCGGGGACGCCGTCCGCGACCAGCCGCACCGCCTTGCCGTCGGCATGGACTTCGAGCGTATGCAGCGTGCCGAACGGCTGGGGCGTACGGAGGAGATTACGGGCGCTCTGAAAGCCGCGACCTTCGACGTTGAGATCGCTGAACGCCGCGGTCGGCGGGATACTCAGGTCAATTGTCAGGCCCGATTCGTAATCCCGGCGATCAGCGGCGTTGAACGCAAGGAGGCCACGGAACCCGCCCGGGTTCGACCGAGGCGCGGCGACGATGACGACTGTGAACGCGGAAAGCTCGTCGGATTGGCCGGTGAGGCGCAAGTAATCATCGATGCCGTCGAAGCGTACGACCCAATCGTCGCCGACGCGGACGGACCGCGGCCGGGCGGTGGTGTTCGGCTGCCTCAGATGCCGTGCGCGGCCGGAGCTGTCAAACCAGGTCTCAAGCGGTTGTCCGTCGGCCGGTGCTTGTGGCTGGTGGCGAGCGTCGAGCCAGAGTTCGAGTCCGTCTGTGATCGCAAGCTTGGGATGGGCCCACGGCTCCGCGGCCTCAGTCCGGTCGGATGGACCGGCAAGAAAGAACGCGGCAGCGGTCCACATAATCGGCCGCATAGCTCTGGCTCTCCACGTCTACTGTCAGGCGCGTTGCTGTAATCGGACGCTGGCGGTAGCATAACTTTACTGATCACGGAGGCCAGTATGTTCTCGGCCGACGACATTCAGGCCCGGATTCGTGAGAGGCCGTTCGTCCCCGTCCGCGTCGTGACCAGTTCCGTCCAGACGTACGACGTTTCACACCCCGACCTCGTACTGATTGCCAGGCGGTTCCTGGTGGTCAGTGTGGCGAGCAATGAGAACCCGGCCCAGGCGGAAACGGTCAGCCGCGTTGCGATCATGCACATCACCGATCTGCAGGACTTGCCGATCGCGCCCGGTACCAGCACGAACGGAGCGCCGCCGCAATAGGGCGGCAAGATTGCAGCGAACCGCGAGCGACGGTCCTGTTAATGAGGAGCGCGACATCAACCCGGCGCAGGGAGTTTGTTAAAGGCCGCTACGAGCGCGGCCGCGAACACCGGGTCGTTGATGTGATACGGCAGCCGCCGCACCTGCCGCGTCGGCGTTTGCTCGATCGCCGTTTCCAGTTCGTCAAAGAGTGCCCGGTCCGCCTCCGGATCATGGAACGGCTGCCCCGGCGCGTCGATCGCCGAGACGCCGTGCTCGGGAATCAACAGGACGAGCGGGGCCGTCGACCGGTTCAGCTTCTCGGCGATCCAGCGGGCGAAACGGCGGTTCTCGTCCGGCGTCGTCCGCATCAGCGTCACCTGGGCGTTGTGCACGTGCAGCTTGCGGTCGCGGAACTGCGGCGGCACCGTCTCGCGCGGGCCGAAGTTGACCATGTCCAACGCGCCGAGGCTGACGACGTACGGCACCCGCTTCGCGAGGATCGCGTCGAACCGGGCCGGGCCGGCGGGGAAGACGCCGCCGACCACCTCGTCGGCGACTTCCGTCGTCGTGATGTCCAGGGCGCCGCCGATCAGGCCGCTCTCGACGAGTTTCTCCATCGCCTGCCCGCCGGTGCCGGTGGCGTGAAAGGTCAAGACGTCGTGGCCCTCGGCTTCGAGCAACTCGCGGACGGCGGTGACGCAGGGCGTGGTGACGCCGAACATGGTAAGGCCGACAGTGGAAGACGGCGGGGATGAACCCCGCCGCTCGCCGGCGCGATGAAGCACCATGCCGGCGACGGCGTGGGCGGCGTTGGCGAGCACCTCGCGCGAGACGACGTTCAGGCCGGCGACGTCAACGACCGACGGCATCAGCACAATGTCGCAGCAACCGACGTACTGGGCCGTGTTGCCGCTGGCGACGGTGGAAACCAACAGCTTCGGCAGTCCGATCGGCAGCGCCCGCATGGCCGGCGCGATCAACGCCGTGCCGCCGCTCCCGCCGAGGCCGATGACGCCCGCCACCTTTCCGGCCAGGTTTTCGCGGGTCAGGAATTCGACGAGCGCCTCCGACATCGCGGTGACGGCCTGTCCGCGGTCCGCATGGCCCAGTACCGCCGCGGGCCCGCGCGGGTGACAGTCGGCGATGTGCTCACGAGACAGGTCTGGTGGCGCGACCGGCGCTTCCTTGACGCCGACGTCCACGGTGATTGCGGACGCACCGGCGGCGCGGACTCGCTCGGCCACGAACGCGGCTTCACGACCCTTCGTATCCAGCGTCGCGATGACATAGACGGACGGCATCGGTCACCCCGATGGCGA
>DATJGQ010000327.1:0-2944 GCA_035494815.1 Gemmataceae bacterium | reverse complement strand
AGGGGCGAGCGGCCGGCTCGAAGACTCGCCGGCCGGCGAAACGGTGTTGTTTCTACACGGGCGATCTTGGATGTCTCAGGGGATATGGCCGCACAAATGACCACTTCTGTCGGGACTTGCCGTCTTTTTCGGGATTCTCCTCGACATACCGAATCTCGCGAAGGATCGCTACTTCGGTGTCCAAATAGACCTTCCACAATCTCTCGGCCCAGCAGCTCGGCATGGCGTCAGCGATGGTCGCGTCCTGTTGAAACGGATGAAGCTCTTCCTTCAACAGCCGTCGTGTCGCCGCACTCTTCAATTGCTGAACGAGCGGCTCTGCGTTTAGCCGGAATCGAGCGACCACCATGTGCACGTGCGCCTGCAAGATGGAACAGGCCCAGACGGTCAAGCCGTGGCGTTCGACGTAGTTGGCGAAGCCGCGGCCGATGGCCCGCGCTTGAATGCCGGTAAAGAGCACTTGGGGACGCTTGAGCGCTTGCTTGGCGGCTTGGCGCAGTTGTTGATCATGAGGCCGGCGAGCAACGGAGCGACTGCGGTCATCCAAGTGCGTTGCTCTTCCAAACCGCAGCAAGTCCTTTGAGCCGACATACGTCGATCCCGAACCGCGAGGATCGTTGGGTAACCAGTGGCCGTAGGCGCTGAATACCAAATGATAGGCGAGCACCGCCATGACAAGTCTCCGATTTCTTCGTTTCGCCGGCCGGCGAGTCTTCGAGCCGGCCGCTCGCCCCTGCAGCGGCCGGCTCGCCGGCCGGCGAAACAGTATACTCAACAAGCAGTGTCCTTACATCTCCCCCACGTCCCCCGTCTTTCCCCTTGTCAGCCGCGCACCGCCCCTCTATCCCATTCCTGCGTCCCCCTGGAGCTGTCGGGCATGATCGACGTCCAGAACCTCACCAAGTATTACGGCGACTACCCCGCGATCCGGGATGTCACCTTTCAGGTCCCTAAAGGACAGATCGTCGGCTTTCTCGGGCCGAACGGCGCCGGCAAGTCCACGACCATGCGGATCCTGGCCGGCTACCTCGCCGCCACGTCCGGGTCGGCGACGATTGACGGGATCGACGTCTTCTGGGACCCCGTCGGCGTCCGGCGGCGGATCGGCTACATGCCGGAAAGCTGTCCGCTCTATGCCGACATGCGCGTCCGCGAGTACCTGCACTTCCGGGCCGGCATCAAAGGCTTGCATGGGGCAGCGCGACGACAGCGAATCGATTACGTTTTGAAACGCTGCTGGCTGACCGACGTCGATCGGCAACTCAATGGCACCCTTTCGCGCGGCTACCGGCAGCGGGTCGGGCTGGCGGACGCCCTCCTCGCCAATCCGGCGGTGCTGATCCTCGACGAGCCGACCGCCGGTCTCGACCCGGCGCAGATCCGCGAGTCACGCAAGCTGATCCGCGAACTCGGGCAAGAACACACGCTCATCCTCTCGACGCATATTCTCTCCGAAGTCGAGATGACCTGTAACCGCGTGATCATCATCCACGAGGGCCGCGTCGCCGCGTCCGGGATGCTCGCCGAGCTCGAAGCGCAGGCGAGCGGCGGCTCGGTCCTGGAGGTAGTCGCGGACGGCAAGATCGATCTCAAGCCGCTCAAGGCGTCGTCACACGTCATGCACGTCGAGTCGGCCACGGCCGGCCCGCGGACGCGCCTCCGCATCCACACGACCTCGCTCGACGAGTTTACCCCCGAACTGAATCAGATCGCCGCGGCGCAGGGCTGGGTGCTCCGCGAAGTCACGCCCCGCAAACAGACGCTCGAAGAACTGTTCGTCCGCATCACGCAGGGCAGCGCGACGACGACACCCGCTCGCCCGAAGTCGCCCGGCCCCGCCAAAGTGAAAGCCCGACGATAAGATTATGCGTTCCACCCTGAGCCTCATCCGACGCGAGTTCACGGCCTACTTCTGGTCGCCGGTCGCCTATGTCGTCTTCGGCACCTTCCTGCTCGGCACCGGCTGGCTGTTTCACCTAACTCTGGACAAGCTCACCGCCCGCGGGCCGGTCGGGACCGAGTTCCCGATGCAGGAGATGCTCGGGACGGTCGGCTTCTGGCTGATCTTCTGGGTGATCCCGCCGCTGTTGACGATGCGGCTCTTCGCCGAGGAGCGGAGCACGGGCACGCTGGAAATGCTGATGACGGCGCCGCTCAAGGACGGGCAGGTCGTGATCGCGAAGTTCCTGGCCTGCTTCCTTTTTTACTTGCTGCTCTTAGTGCCGACGCTGGCATACCTGCCCGTGTTGCTCGACCTGCACGTCACCGGAGGCTGGTTCGTCGACGCAATCCGTGCGTGGAGTCAGGGAAGTGCAGGCGTGCCGCCGCCGCCGCTGTCGGTCTGGAGCGTCACGCTTCTTGCGGGACTTGGAATCGTTTTGATCGGTCTCCTCGTAGCCTTGGCGAGGCTCGGATTCACGGCAGTGCTGTTGCTGTTCATCGGCGCGGTGGCGACCGGCGTTGGCATCTACGGGCACTACTGGCTGGACGGCGAGCCGAAACTGCTGACGCTCACCGCGGGCATCGACCCGATGCCGGTGCTGACGTCGTACATCGGGCTCATCCTCGCGGGGGCGATGTTCCTGTCGATCGGCATGTGGGTGAGCAGCCTGGTACGGAGTCAGATGGTCGCGGCGCTGATCTCGCTCGCCCTGAGCAGCGTATTCCTGTTAGGGGGATTGTTGACGCTGAGCGGGACGCTGCCGCCGCCGAGTGACACCGGCGTTCTGTGGAACCGTCTCCTGGTTTATTTCAGTGTGCCGCTGCATTTCACCCGCGATTTCGCGCGGGGGATCGTCGACACCCGGCACGTCGTGCTTTACGCGAGTGTGACGCTCGCCTGCCTGTTCCTCACCGTGCGGAGCCTGGAAAGCCGGCGGTGGGGGTAATCGGTTCATGGCGCTTCTGGAGCTGGCCTCTGTGAGGCCGGCCTCACAGAGGCCAG
>DATJGQ010000326.1:0-3042 GCA_035494815.1 Gemmataceae bacterium | reverse complement strand
TCCTTGATCTTGCGGATGCGGATGACGGCGTTGTTCGCTTCACTGATCTTGTCGCGGATCTGCAGGGCAAGATTGAACTGCTCGGTCGTGTCAGCGTCGGACGTGTTCCGGATCGGATGCTTCCGCACTACCAGCGGCTGCGTCTGCGACTTGCCATCCACGGTCAGGCGGACCTGATACGTGCCCGGCAGCGCCTGCGGGCCGTTCGTCGTCGCGCCCCAGAGAATCATGCCCGGGAACGTCACGGCGCCCGGATAGTCGAGGTTCCAGTTGGCGCGATTGAGGCCAGCGGCCGTCGACGTCGTCGGCGGGCCTCCGCGCCCGCGCCCGCCGCCACCGGCCGGGTCGTCTTCCTCGCCAGCGGCGGCAGCCCCTCGTCCCTCGGCGCCGGCACCGGCGCCGCGGCCGCGTCCGCCACGGCCGGCGCCCGGGACCGCACCCTGGATGGTCTGCACGACTGCGCCTTTGCTGTCGAGAATCTCGACGGTCATCTTTTCCGCAGGCTTGCGGAGCAGATACGGAATAGCCGCCGCGCCGCCGCCACGAATGGCATCCGCAGGTTTGTACAGATAGAAGTCGGCGTTGGTGGTTTCGGTGCCGGCCTGGCGCAGCGGCGCGAGGTCGTCGAGGACGTAGAAGCTGCGCCCGTGTGTTGCGATGGCCAGCGAGTTGGCTTCCACCCAGACATCGTGAATCGGCACGTCCGGCAGGTTGAGCGACAGTGACTGCCAGTGATCCCCGTCGTCGTACGAGATGAAGAACCCGTGCTGCGAGCCCGCGTAGAGCAGTCCGCGGCGTGTCGGATCCTCGCGGACGGCGTGCACGTAATCGTTGGGCGGGATGCCGGTCGTAATCTTCGTCCACGTCTTGCCGAAGTCGTGCGTACGGAAGATGTACGGCGTGAAGTCGGCGAGCAGTGGCTTCTTCACCGCCGCGTACGCCGTGCCGGGATCGAACGACGACGCGTCGATGATGCTGACGCGGCCGAAATCGGGCATCTCCTTCGGCGTGACGTTCGTCCAGTTCTTCCCGCCGTCCCGCGTCACGTGGATCAGGCCGTCATCGGAACCGGCCCACAGGATGTTGACGTCTTTCTTGCCCGGTCCGAGCGCGAACACGGTCGCATAGATTTCCGGGCTGTTCATGTCGTGCGTGATGGGACCGCCGGAATCACCCATGGTCTTCGGATCGTGCCGCGTGAGGTCGCCGCTGATGCGATCCCACTTGTCGCCGCCGTTCGTGGTCTTGTAGACGTGCTGTGACGAGGTATAGAGCACGTGAGGATCGGCGGGCGAGAAGATGATCGGATAGGTCCACTGCCAGCGTTCGACGACATCCTTGGAGGCCTCGCCGGAGAACATGCGCGGATAGGGATTGACCTCGCGCAGGTTGCCGGAACGCCGATCGAGGCGCGTCAGCAGCGAGCCGTTGTTGCCGCCGGCGTAGAAGATGTCCGCGTCGAGAGGATCCGGGGCCACATAACCGGGTTCGGCACCGCCGGGGCTATAGAGCTCGGGCGTGCCGCCGCGGCCCCCACCACCCCCGCCGCCTCGGCCGCCGCCGCCGAGATTCGTGTTGCTCGGGACGCATACCGTGCTGCCGTCCTGCTGGGCGCCGCACACGTGATAGGGAATGTGTTTCGTCGAGATCGCGTGGTAATACTGCGCTGTCGGGAAGTCCTGCGCGGTCCAGCCCGGGCCTCCCTGCAGCGCGGGACGATCGATTTGCATCGTGACCGCGCCGCCACCATCGTTGCCGATGACCACGTGCTTCGGGTCGTCGGGATCGATCCACAGATCGTGATGATCGCCGTGCGTGCCATTGCCGACGTTGCCGAGCGTCTTGCCGCCGTCGGTCGAGCGGAAGGCGCTCGTGTTCAACATGTAGACCGTGTCCTTCGCGACCGGATCGGCGATCACGTGCGTGTAATAGAACGCGCGCTGCCGCACGTTGCGGTTCTCGTTGACCAGCGTCCACGTCCCGCCGGCGTTGTCGGAGACGTAGAGTCCCCCCTTGTCGTTTTCGACGAGGGCATAAATGCGGTTGGAGTCACCGCCGGAGACCGCGACACCGATGCGCCCGACGACGCCGGAGGGCATACCCGGATTACGCGTGATCTCGGTCCACGTCTCTCCGCCGTCGGTCGACTTGAACAGACCGCTGCCCGGGCCGCCGCTCGACATCTGGTACTCGAGGCGGTACGCCTCCCACAACGCCGCGAAGATCACGTTGGGGTTCTTCCGATCCAGTGCCAGATCTACCGCGCCCGTCTTGTCGTCGCGGAACAGCGTCTTCTTCCAGGTCTTGCCGCCGTCGGTGCTCTTGAAGACACCGCGCTCGGCGCTGTCCTTGCCGTACTTGCCGAAGACCGCGGCGTAGACGATGTCCGGGTTGGTCGGATGCACGCGGATTTTCGAAATGGCATCGACGGTGTCGTTGCCAAAGCCGATGTGCGTCCATGTCTTACCGGCGTCCGTCGATTTGTACATGCCGTCGCCCGGCATGATGTTGCCCCGGATGCACGACTCGCCCATGCCGATGTAAACGACATCAGGATTCGATTCCGACACGGCCACGGCGCCGACGGAGGCGCTGTGGATCTGGCCGTCGGTCACCGGCGTCCAGTTCTCGCCGCCGTCGGTGGTCTTCCACAGGCCGCCGCCGACCGCACCGAAGTACGCCTCTTTGGGCCGGCCCTTGACGCCGCTGACGGCAATCGAGCGGCCGCCACGAGCGGGACCGATGCTGCGCCACTGATAGGCCTTGAGCAGCGCCGCGTCGATCGGGCCGCTCACCGCCGGCGGCGCCGTCTGCGGTGCCTGCGCGGAGGGATAGAGCGTAAGGCCGCCGGCCAGCGCCAGAATGGCGGCGGGAAATGCGAACGAGAATGAAGGTTTCACGGGCCAGAGTTTACTAGAATCCTTGCGTGCAGGTGCTCCGACTCCACGATCCCGGCCGCAGGCCCGCGAGCTGGACGGAGATCATCCAGCCGCGCCAATTCGCGGCGTTCGCGAAGAATCTGGACACCGGCGCTCCGAGCGA
>DATJGQ010000325.1:0-2756 GCA_035494815.1 Gemmataceae bacterium | reverse complement strand
GGCCGGCGTGCCGAGCCAGCCGTACACGTTCTACATCGGCGTCTGCAACGGCGGCGTCTGGAAGACGACCGACGCCGGCCGCACGTGGAAGCCGCTCTTCGACAACCAGCCGACGGGATCCGTCGGATGGGTGACGGTCGCGCCCTCGGATCCGAACATCGTGTACGTGGCGAGCGGCGAAGGCCTGCCGCGGCCGGATCTCTCGGTCGGCGACGGCATCTACAAATCGACGGACGCCGGGCAGACGTGGACGCATCTGCCGGGCCTCCGCGAAGCGCAGCAGATTCCGAAGATCGTCGTCGATCCGCGCAATCCCAACCGGATCTTCGTCGCCGCCTTAGGTCATCCTTACGGTCCGAACGAAGAGCGCGGCATCTTTCGATCGCTCGACGGCGGGCAGACATTCGACAAAGTCCTCTACAAGGATCCCGACACGGGCGGCAAAGATGTCGACATCGATCCCGCGAATCCCGACGTCGTCTACGCGACGATGTGGGAGGAGCGGCAGGGGCCGTGGGAGAACGGTGCGTGGAGCGGCACCGGTGGCGGCATCTTCAAGTCAACCGACGGCGGGAAGTCGTGGACGCAGCTTCGAAACGGATTGCCAGACGTCGTCAACGCGGAGATGGCGATCGCGCCGAGCAACTCGAAGCGGTTGTACGCCGTGGTTGAGGCCGCGGCTGGTGGCGCGGGGCGAGGCGGCGCGGGACGCGGAGGTGGCGGCGGGCGAGGTGTGGCCGTCGGCCGTGTCGGAGGAGGCGGCGCCGGCGGCGAGGAGCCCGCGCTCAATCCCCGGGTGTATCGATCCGATGACGGCGGCGAAAGCTGGATGCGTTCCACTGCCGACATGCGTCCAGCCAATCGGGCCAACGAGGCCGTGCCAATCGTCGATCCGAAAGATGCCGACACGATCCTGCTGACTGACGTCGTGACCTACAAGTCCACCGACGGCGCGAAGACGTTCGTGCCGTTCAAGGGCGCGCCGGGCGGCGACGACTATCAGAACGCGTGGTTCAATCCGAACGATCCCAACATCATCCTGCTCGTCTCCGACCAGGGCGGCGTCGTGACGCTGAATGGCGGCGCGTCATGGAGCTCGTGGTACACGCAGTCGACCGCCGCGCTGTATCACGTGATGACGGACAACGCGTTTCCGTACCGCGTGTGCGGCGGCCAGCAAGACAGCGGGTCGGTCTGTATCTCGAGTCGCGGCAACGACGGTCACGTCACCGTCCGCGAGTGGCATCCGGTCGCAGTGGAGGAGTACGGCTACGCGGCGCCCGATCCGCTCGATCCGGACGTCATCTACGGCGGGAAGATCACGCGCTACGACCGGCGCACGACGCAGGTGTCGAACATCTCGCCGCCGGCGAGCCTGGCGCCAGAGGCGCCGTCGGGCGCCACGCCCGGTTCGCCGTTCCGCACGGTGCGGACGCAGCCGGTCGTGTTTTCGCTCGCCGATCCGCACGTGTTGTTCTTCGGCAACAACTATCTCTGGAAAACGATCGATGGCGGCGTGCACTGGACACGCGTGAGCCCCGACCTCACGCGGAAGACGCACGACGTTCCGCCCAACATCGGCAAGTACTCGCAGACCGCGTCAGGACAGGTGAACTCGAGCCCAGCGCGCGTCATCTACACGATTGGTCCGTCGTACGTCGACGTCAACCGGATCTGGGTCGGCACCGATGACGGCGTGATTGCCACCACCGCCAACGGCGGCCTGAACTGGAACGATGTGACCCCGCCGAAGATCGGGTCGTACTGGAAGGTGTTCACGATCGATCCGGGCCGGTTCGACGCGCTGACGGCCTACGCCGCGGTCAACACGCTGCGCCTCGACGACATGAACCCGCACCTCTTCCGGACGCACGACGGCGGCAAGACGTGGACGGAGATCGTGACCGGCATTCCCGGCGGCGCGCCCGTGAGCGTCATCCGCGAGGATCCAAAGAAGAAGGGCCTGCTTTTTGCCGGATCGGAAACTCAGGTGTACGTGTCGTTCGACGACGGCGACCACTGGCAATCGCTGCGCCTCAACATGGCGGCCTCATCGGTACGCGACCTGGTCGTCAAGGACGACGACCTCGTCGTCGGCACGCACGGGCGCGGGATCTGGATCCTCGACGACATCACGCCGCTGCGTCAGATCGACGCGAAGACGGCGGACTCGGACGCCGTGTTGTTCAAGCCGACCACGGCGCTGCGCGTGCGATGGAACACCAACAGCGACACGCCGTGGCCGCCGGACGAGCCGGCGTTACCGAATCCGCCGGAAGGCGCCATTCTCAACTACTACTTGAAGTCCGCGGCGAGCGGGCCTGTCACACTCGAGGTTCTGCAGGCCGACGGCCGCGTCGTGCGGCGGTACTCGAGCGCGGATCCCGTCGCGGCCATTCCTGATCCGTCGGTCGCGCCCCTGCCCCAGTACTGGTACCGGCCGCCGCAGCATCTGTCGGCCGAGCCTGGCATGCACCGTTTCACCTGGGACGTGCACTATCACCCGCTCGGGAGCGGCGGTGGTGGACGCGGCGGCGGGCTGCCAATCGCGGCCGCGGCGTTCGACACCGTGCCACCGCCGTCGACGCCGTGGGTGAGCCCCGGAGCGTACACCGTCAAGCTCACCGTCAACGGCAAGAGCTACACGCAGCCGATCACGGTCAAGCAAGACCCGCGCGTCAAGACGCCCGCGCTCGCGATGCAGCAGCTCTACACGTTGACGAAGGCGAGTTACTTCGGTGCGGTCGATGCTCAGG
>DATJGQ010000324.1:0-3723 GCA_035494815.1 Gemmataceae bacterium | reverse complement strand
ACGAAGATTCATTTTCGCATGACGATTGCGGGCGGTATCATTTCGAACGATTCGCGATCGCACGAACGAATCCCGCGCGCGTCCGAACGAATTGCTAATAAGTGGCCTTGCAACACGAGCGAGGCGCACACGGAGACACGTCCATGCTCATCACCGGCCTGTCCGGCAACGAACTCTTTTGCCTCGCCCAGAAGGGCTACGCCCCCGGCGACATCGTCGTCGGCAACAGCGTCTACTCGCTCGGCGTGGTCCGCGGCTTCACGAGCGGCTTGCAGACGCTCGCCGGCGGTGAACTGACGAGCGTCACCGAACTCATCTCGGACGGCCGTCACGCCGCGCAGAAACGCATGGAGGAAGAAGCCGGCCGGGTCGGGGCGCACGGGCTCACCGGGGTCACGTCGGACCTCAAGCGGCTCGGCGGGCTGGTCGAGTTCATCGCCATCGGCTCGGCGGTTAAGGGCCTCGACCACAAGGGGCCGTTCTTCACGACCGCTTGCACCGGGCAGGACCTGTATTGCCAGATGGACGCCGGCTATGAGCCGCGACACTTCGTCCTCGGCAACGTCGCGTACGCGCTCGGCGTCGGCCGCGGTTTCATGGGCGTCTTGCGCGGGTTCGCGGGCGGCGAGGTCAAAGAGTTCTCCGACATGTACAACCACACCCGCCACCTGGCGCTGGAGCGGTTGGAGAACGAAGCCCGGGAGCGCGGGGCGAACGCGGTCGTGGACATCCTGACGCACATCGTGCCGTTCGGCCCGGGCGTCAAGGAGATGCTCATGATCGGCACCGCCTCGCACCACGCGGGGCTCGGCACGCCGGAAAAACCGGTGACCTCCGAACTGACCGGCGAGGAGTTGTGGAACCTCGCGAAGATGGGCTACGCGCCGCTGCGGCTGGTGCTCGGCACCTCGGTCTACGCGCTGGGCATCGGCGGCGGGATCAGCACGTTCTTTAAGGCGCTCTCGCGCGGCGAGGTGAACGCGGTCACCCGCCTTATCTACGAGGCACGCGAGAACGCCCTGGAACACATCCGCCGGGACGCCGAAACGGTCGGCGCCGACGCGGTCGTGGGCGTGAAGCTCTACATCGACGAGATCGGCTCGAGCTTCGTGGAGGTGCTGGCGATCGGCACCGCCATCAAAAAGCACGCTTCGGCGACGACGCACAGCGAGCAGTTGCTGCCGCAATCGATCATCCGCGACCGCGACACATTCTTCGACACGACCGGCGGGATCGCACCGAAGGCGCTGGAGCGGAAGTGACAAAAGGCGAGCCGGGAGCGTGAGCGACCGGAGGTTTGAGGCGCCTCACACTCCGGTCGCTTACGCTCCCGGCTCGCCTGTTTCGTCGCTGTCAGATGCCGGTCGGAACATGCTAAAATGGCGTACTCGCGCTTGAGCGATTGGAGCCGCGATGGCCGCGCCGGCGAAACGACTGACGGACGTGCACGGCGTGAGCCTGTTCAAGTCCTCGAAACTCTCGGGGCTGTACGTGCCGCACTTCATCCAACCGGAAGAGGTCATCCGCGTCCTGAACGCCGCGAAGATTTCCTTCACGCTCGTCGGTGCCCACGGTCTGGGCGGCTGGACGCAGAAGCCGCGGGCGACGGAAGATGTGGACGTCGTGGTGGTCCAGCGGCACGTGAAGAAGTCAGTCTCCGCACTCACCGCGGCGTTTCCCAACCTGGAGGAGGACGACAAACCCGTCGTCGTGCGGCTTCGAGACCGTGAAAGCGGGGCCGTGGCCATCGATGTCATGAAGCCGAACCAGCCGGTCATCCACGCCGCCCTGAAGCACACTCGTACCGTGCAGTCGGGCCGACTCACCTACAAGGTGCCGTCGCTGGAGATGGCGCTCGCGTTGAAGTTCGCGCCGATGGTCAGTCTGTATCGCGCTGAATTAGACAAACAGCAGGACGCGGTCGATTTCGGTCGGATGGTCCTCAACAACCCCGAACTCGATCTCGATAAGCTCTCGACTTTGGCCGAACTGGTCTATCCGGGCGGGAGTAAAGAGATCACGGAACTCGTCCGCCGTGTCCGCGCGGGTGAGCAGATCATGCTGTAAGACGGGGCTTCGCGACCCGGTCGCACAAGAATATCGGACGCCCCAGATATGTTCCCACGACCCGCTCGCACCGAAGTTCAAGTCCCGCAGATCGGTAGTAGGCGTCCAGCCGCCGGGAACTCTGACAGAGAGTGTCGCCCAACGAGCCGGCCAGCCGACGACCGGTGAGCCGGTAGAAGATGGTATTGGCCAGCATGCGTAGGCCATAGAGACGGCATTTCCCGGGCTGACGAATCAGATAGTCGAGGCCGTAACCGAGCCCGTGATAGGTCGCGTGAATGATGCCGCCTGGACGGAGGACGCGTGCCCACTCCGCGACCGCAATCCTCTCGTCCGTGTACGGGATGACGACACTGCAAACGATGGCATCCACACTCTCATCCCGCATCGGCAGGCGTTCCGCACACCCTTCTCGAACCTGGAGTCCCGCCGCCTGACAGGATGCGACCAGGGAGCGGTCGATCTCCACGCCACTCACCGAACAGCCTCCCTGGGCGAGTTCCTTCATTAAGTCCCCGGTCCCGCACCCGACATCCAGGACCGACTGACCGGCCGTCAGATCGGTGAGCAAGAACTCCCGACAGAGGACATGCGGCAGAGGCGGCTCGCGACTCAGTTGCATCAGCAGCACCTCTGTCGGCCGAATGATCCGCCGAGCGGCCGGCGGATAATGAATGACTCGACGGGGCGGGGCCGCTGCGCGGCACCGTCGCGGACCAGTCCGTCTTGCGCGGCAAATCGCGGGCCGAACGCCGACGGCTCTTTCGGTCTTGCGTTGTGGCCGGTCGCAGCCGAGGTACAATCGACCAACATGGCCGATGTCACGCGGCTCCTGGACGCGGCCGCGGCCGGGGATCGTCAGGCCGCCGCCGAACTGCTCCCGCTCGTCTATGACGAGCTGCGGAAACTCGCGGCCGCGCGAATGGCTGCAGAAGCGCCGGGAAATACACTCCAGCCGACCGCCCTCGTCCACGAGGCCTACCTGCGGCTGGTCGGGCAGGTCGACGCGAACCGCTGGGATGGCCGGGGGCACTTTTTTGCCGCCGCCGCGGAGGCGATGCGCCGCATCCTGGTGGACGCCGCCCGCCGGAAACAGCGTGAGAAGCACGGCGGCGATCGCGACCGCGTCGATCTGGACGCCGCCGCGCCCGCGGCCCCGGACCCGCGGTACGACCTTATCGCCCTGGACGCCGCTCTCACCCGTCTGGCGGCCGAGGACCCGCAGGCGGCGCGGCTGGTCGAACTGCGACACTTCGCGGGATTGTCGGTCGTCGACATGGCGGAGGTACTCGGCGTCTCGCCGCGGACGGCCGACCGTATTTGGGCATTCGCCCGGGCCTGGCTGCACCGGGAACTCAGCGGCAGCGACGCCGACCCAAAAGCCTAAAAACTGGCGTGATTCCGCAGCGACGTCGCATTGATATCAGGCTCTTCTGTAGTTGGCCTCTGTGAGGCCGGCCTCACAGAGGCCAACTACAGAAAACACGGTCCCCGCGCTGCGAGACTCCGCCATGACCGAACGCGACATCTTCGTGGCCGTCCTCGACCTGCCCGACTCGGCGAGCCGCGCCGCCTACATCGACGCGGCCTGCGGCGGCGACGCCGCGCGCCGCGCCCGGGTCGAGGCGCTGATCCGCTCGCACGAAGCCGCCGGCA
>DATJGQ010000323.1:0-14986 GCA_035494815.1 Gemmataceae bacterium | reverse complement strand
GACGCGCGCGAATGCCTGGTACCGTTGCCTGGCCAGGACCCGCATGGTCTCGTCGAACCGTACTAGCGCCTTCGGCGTCGCCTCGACGACCAGGCTGTTGCGGTTCACGATGTACGGTGCGGGAAGAACAAAACCCCGCTCCTCCAAGTGCGCGAGCGCCGTCCGCGATTGCCCAACGGCGTCGTCGTAAAGAAGGACCCGCTTCGGCCAGAACTCCTTTGGCCGGAAGTTCACGAACGTCTCGACCATGTCGAGTGGCGCCGGATCGGTCGGGGTATCGGCCCGGCCCGCCTTGCCGATGACCGATTCGACCTCGGGGAAACCGCGCAGCAGGGCGTCCCGCGCTTTCAGGTCGTCGGCCGCCTGCGTCACGCTCGCCCGCGGGACGGTGACCGGCATGTCCAGGGTACTGCCCTCGTCGAGGGCCGGCATGAAGCTCACGCCGATCGTCGGCAGTTGATACGACCAGAGGGCGAGCAGCGTGAGACTCATAAGTGCCAGAAGCTGCCGGTGAAGTCCGCGGATGAGCAGGGTCGTGACGACGGTAACGATCGCAAATCCGGCCAGAAAGAAGATGCGGTGCCAGGGCTGCGACGCGCCAAGGCCGAAAAGAGCCTCCAGCGGAAAGATCGCCGCCGCCGGAATCAGGAGGGCGGCGAACGCCCAATAGATGAAGTTTCGGCGCTCCAGCGCCCACGTCAGGACCGGCTTATAGATGTTAATGAAGCTGCGGACGAGCCAGTTCTCCTCTTCGCTCCGCAGCCGGCCTTTCACGAAAGTCGGGATCAGCGCCGGCACGACCGTCACCGAAATGAGCGCGACGCCGATGAGCGCGAAACTCTTCGTGAACGCGAGCGGGTGAAAGAGCTTCCCCTCTCGCCCGCTCAGGGCAAAAACGGGGATGAAGGAGATCAGCATGATCATGACCGAGAAGAAGATGGGCCGGCCGACGGTGCGGCAGGCGCGGATCACAATGTCGCGCGTGTCGCCGGTCACCTTGCGGTCGCCGAACTCTTCCTTGAGGTGATGCGTCGCGTTCTCGGTCATGACGATCGCCTGATCCACGAGGATGCCGATCGAGATCGTGATCCCCGCAAGCGACATGATGTTCGCCTGGACGTCGATGACGCCCAGACGGCGGAGAACCCACGCCAGCAGGAACGAGAAGAGAACTGACAGCGGCAGCGTCACGCAGATGACGAACGCGCTGCGGACGTGCCAGAGGATGAGAAACACCGCGAGGACCGCGATGACGATCTCCTCGGCCATCGCGCGGGTGAGAGTGTGCACCGCCCCCTCGATCAGGCGAGTGCGGTCGTACGCCGGCACGATGCGAACGCCCGGCGGCAGCGCGGGTTGAAGTTCCTGAATCTTCTCCTTGACCCGCTTGGTCACGGCGAGCGGGTTTTCGCCGTGCCGCATGAGCACGACGCCGCCGCTGACTTCACTGCCGTCCTTTTCGAAGACGCTGCGCCGGAACTGCTGGCCGAGCTGCACCGCGGCGACGTCGCGGACTCGGACGGGAGCGCCGCCGGGGTCGCGGCGGAGGACCGTGTTCTCGACGTCCTCCTTGCCTTTGATCCAGCCGACGAACCGCACGAGGTACTCGGCGTTATTCTTTTGCACGACGCCGCCGCCCGCCGCGAAGTTGCTCCGCGCGACGGCGTCATACACGTCACCGAGTGTCACCCCGAAGGCCCGCAGCGCGTCGGCCCGGACGTCGATCTGGTATTCCGGCGGAGCGCCGCCGACCGTCGCGACCTCCGAAACACCCCGGGCCGAGTTGAGCTGCGGGACGATCTGGTAGCGGTTGATCGCCCACAGCCGGGCCGGGTCGATCGGGTTCGTCGGGCTCGCCTCGACCGTGTACCAGAAGATCTGGCCGAGGGCGGTCGCGTCCGCCGCGAGCCGGGGTGATACCCCCGCCGGCAGCAGCGAACTGCCGCGGACCTCGTCGAGCTTCTCCAGCACCCGTTGGCGGGCGAAATAGAAATCGACGTTGTCCTCGAAGATGGCCGTGATCATCGAGAAGTTAAATTCCGACGACGAGCGGATCGTCCGCACCCCCGCCAGCCCCTGAAGCTTCAGCGACAGCGGATAGGTGACCTGGTCTTCGATTTCTCGCGGGCTGCGGCCCATCCAGTCGGTGAAGACGATGACCTGGTTCTCGCTCAGGTCGGGGATGGCGTCGACCGGCGTGTTCAGTGTCGCGTAGACGGCGAACACCGCCAGCGCCGCCGTCGCCACGAGGACGAGGAAGCGGTTCCGGATGCTCGACTCGATGACACGTTCGATCATTCGTTACCCGCCGGCCTGTTTCATCAGGCTCCGGAGTACGTAGCCGCCCTCGTCTTTGCGAATCCGGCCGCGGACAGAATCGCCGATGGCAATCCCGTTCAAGACCTTCGGGTCTGGGATGGCGAATTCCATCGTCATCGCCTGCATCAGGCCGGGGATGTCATCGTGGTCGAGCGTCACTGAGGACTTGTGCGCGTCGATCGCGACGACTTTGCCTGTGATGTCGTACAGCCGTTCCACGGGCGTCGAGACCTGATCGCACCCCATTACGATCGCGACGACGGCGGCCAGCACAATACCGGTCAGATTCCTCATCACTACCTCCTGTGGGTTGGCAGGTTCTTCATTCCTTTGAGCGGGCCTCCGAGGGAGTCGGCTGCTTGAGTTCGTGAACCTTGGCCAGCGTTTTCTGTTCGTTGCCTTTCGCCTGATCTTCACACGCCTCGCAGCACAGGAACACCGGCTGCCCGCGGAGAACCACTTTGGCCGGTGCCCCCATCGCCCCAAGGCGGTTCGCCGTTTGCACGGGGCAGAACCTCTGGCGCTCCGCCTCACGTCGGTCGTCGGCACTGAGCTTGTCAAGTTCGGCCCGCACCTTCGCCTCGATCGCGTTGCCGCCTTCGGGAGTCGACGGCCGCACCGTCGCCGGCGGGCCGCCTTTCCCGCCGGAGCCGCCGACGTACACGGAGCCGGCCGCGGGGTTGAGACGCGTCTCGGCGTCGATCAGGAAGGAGCCGTTCGTCACCACGCGATCCCCGGCCTTGAGGCCCTTGAGCAACGGGTAGTACGCGCCCGCCTTTCCCCGCTCGCTCATCCGCGGCCCGAGTTCGACGACGACGCCGTCAAACACGTTGGCCGACGATTCGCGGTAGACGACCTTGCTTGCTCCCGTGTCGATGACGGCGTTCTCCGGGACGGCCAACAGCAGCCCTTCTTCGAGTCGCGCGGCCGGGCCGTCAGGCTCGGCGGTCGGCGTCGCCCACAGACCCATCGCCCGCGGCGGGACCTCGATTTTGACGGTCGCGTACATGCCGGGCCGCAGCCGGTGTTCGGGATTGGGCAGCTCGAACCGCGCGGTGAGGGTTCGCGTGCTTTCGTCCAGGTGCGGGTAAATGAAGGTGAGCGAGCCAGTGAATACCTCGTTCGGCAACGACAGCGTCGTCGCACTGGCCGGCAGCCCGACGCCAACGGCCCCCTGGTCGGCCTCGTAGACTTGCGCCTCGACCCACACGGTGTCGAGGTCGGCGACGTCGTAGAGCGGCACTCCCTCCTCCACGTAGTTGCCTTCCTTCTGGTACTTCTTGACCACGTGCCCGCGGATTGGCGAGCGGATGGTCAACTGCGTCGTCACCTTGCCTGTGCGGACGAACTCGTTGATCTGGTCCTCGCCGAGGTCCCACAAGTCGAGCCGCTTGCGGGCCATCTCTTCGAGTTCCTTGTTCCCGGATCTCCGCGCCTTGATCAGGTCTTCGAGTGTGACCGTCAACTCCGGGCTGTAGCGGACGTCGAGCGTCGCCAACTCCTCGCCCTTCTCGACGAGCTGCCCCGTGAAGTTGACGTTCAGCTTGAGGATGCGGCCCTTCTGGCGGGCGGCGATGTGGCGTTGCGTGACTTCGTTGAACTCGACCGTGCCGAAGGCCGTGATCTCTTTCTTCAGTGGCTTATATTCCACGGGGACCGTTTGCACGCCGGCGAGAACGACGCGATAGGGCGTCAGTTGCACGCGGCTAACCGTACCCGCGGGCAAAGGCTCCGTGCGACCGGAGCCCTTGCCCCGCTTCGCCAGGTCCATGTGGCAGATCGGGCATTTTTCCTTGGGCGAGTCGCGGACGATCGCCGGATGCATCGGGCAGAAATACTCGACGGTCCCGCCGGCCGACGGCTCGGCGTGCGCGGCGGGCCGCGCCCAACGCTCGTAGTAGTTGTTCAGCGTGTCCCAATAGGCGACGAGGAAGCCGACCGCGGCGAGGATGACGACGAACCGCAGCCGTGCCTGCACGACCTTAAGCAGTTGCCAGACTTGCCGCGCGAGGCCGGGGGCCGGATTCGTGGGTGGAAGCTGATCGTCATCGGCCATTGGAAAAACTCCGCATTCGTATGCCGGTCCGACTTGTGCGATTTCTCACTGGCGTGCCATGCCCACGGCTTTGCGTAGGCATGATGGGACTCGCATGCCCACGCAAAGCCGTGGGCATCGCATCCGGTCGCACTGGCGGTGTCAGATCAAGAAGTGTTGCAGTAGGAGCAGCAAATCCGTCGGCGGCGCGTGGGACGGTAGCTGCCAAGCCGCTGCGATCACGGCATCAGACGGCACCGGGAGGACACCGTTCGGGCTGACGATCGTCCACGAGGTACTATCGCTACTCGGATTGGCACCAGTTGTCGCGGGCGCACTCGGGGCCTGTTGCGCGATCAATCCCTTTTTGCAGACGGTGCGGCCCGATTCTCGCGAAGCGGGCGTAACCGGCCCGCGCTCGCCGTCACAGCACTTGGCGCTCACGGAGTTCGCGCAGCAGCCCCCGCCGCACTGACAGGCCTGGACCGTCGAGGTCTCGGGGGGGGTCGCGGGCCGGCCGGGGCAGGCGCACGCCATCTGCGGAAGGCCCGCGGCCATCGTCATCACCGCGGTCAGCCACACGGCTATCGTGCGCAAGCGAGTCATCAATCCCTCTCACCCCCAATTGTGCAATTCAATCCGGAAATCCGCAACCCCGGTCGCCGGCCACGGCCGAAAAACCTCCCGCGCGAATGCCAAATCAGGGCCCGCGGCCGAAGTTTCTTGTCGTCGCGCGGCGGGCCGGATACCTTAGTCGGCTCGACAAAGTTCGCAATTCCCCTTCGGAGTTCGCTTCATGGATCAGAAGTGCGTCCGCCCGGCCCTCGAGCGGTGCGAAGAACGGAATCTCCCGGCGGCGTTTGCCGAGCCGCCGCTGCTGCTCAGCAATCACGGCGTCCTGCGGGCGACGCTGACCGAACAGGTCGGCCCCGCCACGGTCGCGGGCCAGCAAGTCAGCGACGCCTGGACCTATAACGGCAGCTACGTCGGCCCGACGCTGGTGCTCAACCCCGGCGACCTGCTCAACGTCACAATCGTCAACGGCACGCCGGAAATCACCAACCTGCACACGCACGGGCTGCACGTCTCGCCGCTGGGCAATGGCGACAACGCCCTCCTGCAAATCATGCCTGGCGAGAGCAACGAGTACCGCATTCAACTCCCGGCCGACCACCCGCAGGGGCTGTACTGGTATCACCCGCACAATCACGGCACGGTGAACGATCAGATCTTCAAAGGGCTCTCGGGCCTGCTCGTGGTCGGCCGGCCGGACGGCGGCGCGCCGGAACTCACCGGCCTGACGCAGCGGCTGCTCGCGATCGACAATACGGGCATCGTCAACGGCTCGATCCCGCTGCCCAGCACCGCCGGCGACGTGCCGGCCGGACAGCAGACGTTCACGATCAACGGAATTCTGCTGCCGGACATCCCGATCCGGCCCGGCGAGTCGCAAGTCTTCAACGTCGCCAACGTCGGCAACAACGCCTTCTACAACCTCGAACTGGCGCAACAGGGCACGGGTACGCTCCAGACGGTGTATGTCGTCGCGGAGGACGGGAACCCATACACCCACGCGGTGCCGGCCACGCAACTGTTCATGGCGCCGGGCAAGCGGTACTCGTTCGTCGTGCAGGCGGGCGCGACCGGCGGGTACAACCTGCTGACCACGGGCTACTTCGACGGCTTCAACACCTGGCCGCCGACGACGCTGGGAACGGTCACTGTCCAAGGCACGCCCGCCACGCCGGTCCCCCCGCCGACGACGCTCACGCCGCCGAACAACACGTTCGAGGACTTGCGGACCCAGCCCGTCGCCCAAAGCCGGACCGTCATCTTCGACAACATCCCGCAGCCGACCGGGCCGCCCGACTTCGTCATCAACGGCGCCGACTTCCCGAACAACCCGGTGTTCGAGCCGCGGCTGGGCACCGTCGAGGAATGGACGCTCATCAACCGCGCGGACGACAACCACCCGTTTCACATCCACGTCAACGACTTCCAGGTCATCTCGATCGACGGCGTGCCGTACAACGCGCAGAGCGAGCAAGACATCATTAACCTGGCGGCGAACGACGTCATCGTCGTCCGCATGAAGTTCCGCGATTTTCTGGGCAGTTATGTCTACCACTGCCACCGCGTGGACCACGAAGACCACGGCATGATGGCTTATCTGACGGTCGTGCCGAATAACCCCGTCGACGTGGTCGGCGCCGGGCCGGGCGGCGGGCCGCAGGTGAACGTCTACAACTCTGACGGCAGCGTACAGAAGAAGTTCTTCGCGTATGACCCGTCTTTCCGGGGCGGCGTCGCCGTGGCGGTAGGCGACGTGAACGGCGACGGCATCCCCGACATCGTAACCGGCGCGGGCCCAGGTGGGGGACCGCACGTCGAGGTCTTCGACGGCGCGACCAACGCCGTCCTGTTTAGCTTCATGGCCTACGACCCGACGTTCCGCGGCGGCGTGTCGGTGGCCGCGGGCGATGTGAACGGCGACGGCCTCGATGACATCATCACCGGCGCCGGGCCGGGCGGCGGACCGCACGTCAAGGCGTTCAGCGGCAAAGACGGGTCGTTGCTGACGAGCTTCTTCGCCTACTCCAGCGATTTCCGCGGCGGGGTCAACGTGGCGACCGGCGACATCAACGGCGACGGCCGGACCGACGTCGTCACCGGCGCCGGCCCGGGCGGCGGGCCGCACGTCAAGGCGTTCCACATCCATCCGCCGGCCGACATCGCGCCGACGCCATTCGTCGCCGAGGAGATCGAGAGCTTCTTCGCCTACGACCCGTCATTCCGCGGCGGCGTGTCGGTCGCGACCGGGGTCGTCACCGGGATCGGATTCGCGGACATCATCACCGGCGCCGGCCCCGGCGGCGGGCCACACGTGAAGGCGTTCAGCGTCCCGTCGGTCCACGAAACCCGTCACTTTCCGCCGATGGGTGCCCCCAATCCCACGATCGGGGAGGTGTTGAGCTTTTTCGCCTTCGACGCCACCTTCTCCGGCGGCGTGCACGTCAGCAACACGTACGCGAACGTCGGCCACGACTTCATGGTCGGGGCGGGATCGGGCATCAGTCCGCTAGTGCGGAAGTTCCACGGGTCGAGCCTGCTGACCAGCTTTACCGCGTTCGACCCCGCCTTCCGGGGAGGCGTCTTTGTGGGCTAGTAGACCATCACAATCGAATTGAGGGAAGCAGTCCTATCGTCTCGGGGGCATTAACGGGAGTGAAGGTGGTAGATTTCCACCGCAAGGCCGACCAGAATGATCATCCCGCCGAGACCGACAGGGATGAGGTTCAGGCCTGCTAGCCAGCGTCCGATCGTTTGCTCTAAGGGGCTCAGGACGCCCGGGTGTCTCCGGGCGCTGGCGGCGAGGTAGCCGAGGGTGAATCCCCCGAGGATGATACCGAAGACCCCGACTCCCAACAGGGACGCTGCTAAAACGACGTGGTTCATAGCCCCCAACACGAAGCCCACCACCAGTACGATCCAGACGGCCGGGACAGGCAGGTCCATCAGGAGCAAACAGTAGTAATCCCACTTTCGGACCACGCGTGGGCACCCACACACAACGCCGGACGTGTCCCTGACAGGGTCTCAATTCCGCTCCGTCGAATCAAGCGCGACGGTCCACGAGTACCGCCTTCAGCCAAATCTGGTGAGCAGCTCGGGTGCCATGCTCACGGCTTTGCGTGGGCATGGTAGCGCCGCCACGCCCACGCAAAGCCGTGGACATGGCACCCAGACCCACCACTTCTAATAACTCGACCGCTGCCCGTCTGACTCCGGTCGCGGCGGCCGCATTTAACGGATTTGTGACCGGGGTTTGAGGATTCCGCTCCGACGCAGGGCGGTCCCGGGCGGCGTTTTCCGAGCTATGTTTGGGGTGGCGGCCAGGCGCGAACGGTGGTCGTCTCAGCGCGCGAGTCACTTATGCCCACACTCCGCACCGTTACCGCTCGGGCGAACGCCGACGTCGCGTGGTCCGGACTGATCGCCATGGTCTCGTCCGCCGGCTTCACCATGCACCCGCCGGACAACGTCAACCGCCGGCTGATCTTCTACTACCCTGTGCCCGAAGGCCCTTGGCAGTGCGACGTGATCGCCGGCATCGCCGACCTGCCGGGTGACATGTCCGTCATCACCCTCTCCGCCAACGAAGGCGCTACGGCGAACATACCGAAGCGCGCCGAGGCCGCGGTCATCAAATCGGTCGCCTCGCGGCTCGACGAGACGTTTGGCCTAATCGACAACTCCGTCTTGCGCGAAGAGGCGCCGGTCGAATTCTCCGCGCCCGCGACGGAAGTCACCCGCCCGGCGGTCATCATCGGGGCCGTCGTGCTACTGCTCCTGCTGCTCTTCGGGTTCTCCTGGTAGACGCCGGCTTGCCTTCAATTCAGTTGCTGAGCGCTCCTTTCCACCCGACAATGGCTGCCCGGATGCACCGTTTGGGAGGTTCAGGACAATGTTCCGTTCATCACTCACCGCGCTCGGCGTGTGCCTGCTCCTCGGTTCCACCATAGCCCAAGAGACAAAATCGGACACAGTTGCGGGGTGGGGGACACTGACCGACCCCGACAGCGATTGTCGCGTCAAAGAAAGCAACGGCGCGCTGACCATCACGATCCCCAACAAGCACCACAATCTTACCCACACCACTAATGGCAGTAAGCTGAATTCTCCACGGGTGCTTCAAGACGTGAAGGGTGACTTTCGCCTGCAGGTCAAAGTGCCGATCTTTCCGCTGCCCGGGGCGAACACGTCGTCCGACAAAGGGTATAGCTTCGTTAGTGCCGGCCTACTCATCTGGCACGACGAGAAGAATTTCGTCCGCATGGACCGGGCCGCCGAGGGCAACTCGGGCGGCGGCCCGTTCGCGTGGGTGGAGGTCTTCCGCGACGGGAAACCCGTCACACAGAAACTGCGACGCTTGGAAGACAAGGACACGCACCTGCGGATCACCCGGACCGGTGACTACATTACGTTCGAAGCCGGCGACGACGGCAAGTCTTGGGCCGCGGTCCACGCGGGGGAGGTGAAGCTTCCGGTGCAGGTCAAAGCGGGCGTTTTTGCCATCAACACGACGACCAAGGAGTTCGCGCCGCGCCTGGCCGGCCTGACGCTGCGGCCGAAATAGATCCCGGCGACTCCTGACACGCTGACCGGCCGGAGAATCGCACGATGATTCGCATCCCGCGGACGAACCTTCTGGTCGCGGCAGTTTTATTTCGATGCATCCTCGGCGCGCCGGCGACCGCCGCGGAGCCATTGACCATCGCGGTCGACGCCCGCGAACTGTCCCGCCACCTGTTGCACGCCGATATCACCGTGCCTTGCCGGCCGGGGCCGCTCAAGCTCTGGTTCCCGAAGTGGATCCCCGGCGCCCACGCTCCGTGGGGGAAAGTCGAGAACATCGGCGGGCTACGGCTCGCTACCGCCGATGGCCGGGCGCTGACATGGAAACGGGACGAAGTCGAGCCCTGTTGCGTGATCTGTAACGTGCCCGACGGCGTCGCGGCGATCAACGCCCGCCTCGACTACATCTGCAACGAGGTCGCCATGATGGCCGGCGGGCACCTCAGCGACGGCAGCCGTTCGGTCGGCGTTATCAACTGGAACACCTGCGTCCTTTACCCCGACGCGGCGGACTGCACGACGATGCCGGCGCGACTGCGCCTGCGTCTGCCGGCGGGCTGGCGCTATGCCACGGCCCTGAAAACCGAGGAGGAGAAGGACGCCGAGGTGCACTTCCGCGAACTACCGCTCGCCGACCTGATCGACAGCCCGCTGATCGCCGGTGAGCATCTGCGCAGGTTCAAGCTGGACGCCGGCCGCGGACCGCCGGCGTTTCTGCACCTGGCGTCGGAGTCGTCGAGTGCCCTGCAGTTGGAACCGAAAGTGGTGAGTTACTATAGTCGGCTGGTCCGCGAGGCGGTCGCGTTGTTCGGGGCGGCCCACTACCCCGAGTACCACTTCCTGGTCACGTGCAGCGACGAACTCGGCACGTTCGGCCTGGAGCACCACGCCTGTTGCCTCAACGGCGTGCGGGAGCGCGACCTGATCGAGGACAAGAACCGCCGCGGCTGGATCGCTTACCTGCTGCCGCACGAATACGCCCACTCATGGTGCGGCAAGTACCGGCGGCCGGCCGGCATGTGCACCACCGACTTCCACACGCCACAGAAGACGCGGCTGCTCTGGGTCTACGAAGGACTGACGGAATACCTGGGCGAGTTACTCACGGTGCGCTGCGGCCTCGTGAATGAGAGCGAGTACCGCGAGTACCTGGCCTGGACGATCGGCGAACTGATGCACACCGAAGGCCGCCGCTGGCGGCCGCTGGAGGACACGGCCGTGGCCGCCCACCTCCTCCGCGGATCGAGCCGCCACTGGAACGACCTGCGGCGCGGGCAGGACTTTTACCAGGAAGGGGCGCTTTTGTGGATGGAAATTGACGCCCGCCTCCGCGGGTCCTCGAACGGCCGCTATACGCTCGACGATTTTTGTAAGCGCTTCTTCGGGCCGATCCCGGAGCGTGGCCACGTCGTCCCGTACGAGGAGGCGGACGTCGTGAAGGTCCTCCGCGAACTCGCGCCGGATTTCGACTGGCAGCAACTCATCACCCGGCGGGTGGCGGCAACCCTCGATCAACTTCCTTTGGACGTCGTCGGCCAATTCGGCTATCGGCTCCAGTACGGCACGAAGCCGTCGGCGTACCTGGAATACATGGAGGAGCGGGTCCCGGGTCGGAAGTTCATTTCCGCCCGCGACTCACTCGGGCTGACGTTCGCCGAGGACGGCAAGGTGCTCAACGTCGCACTCGGCTCCCCCGCCGACAAGGCCCGGCTGGCGCCGGGTCTGCAGGCCATCGCCGTCAACGGCCTGAAATTCAGCCGCCGGCGGCTTCACGACGCCTTAGCCGACAGCGTGGCGTCGCGAAAGGTCGAACTCTTGCTGCAGGACGGCGATCGCTTCCGGACGGTGACCGTCGACTATGCCGACGGCCCGAAGTACCTGGAACTGGTCCGCGACCCGAACACCGCGGACGTCTTGGCGGAGGTCCTTCGGCCCCAGGCCGATGCGCCGGTGGGCGGTGGCTCGGGAACCGGTCGTTCACCGCGGTGACGATCTCAACTCTTTCGGAGCCGCGACCGGCATTGCGGGGGAGAGGGGAAGAACAAGGCCGCCTTCCTACAACAAAGGGAAACGCACTGAGAAGGTCGACGCACTCTATACGGTCTTGGGCACCACAAACGGCGCACGATACGACCGCCCCAACAGTCGGTTCGCTTCCGCGTCGCCGACGCAGGTCTCAGTTTGGGCGTCGAAGCGGATCGCCCGGCCGGTCTTATACGAGATGTTGCCGAGGTGGCACATCCGCGTGCTCTTGTGGCCTTCTTCGATATCCGCGTTCGGCCGGCTCACCGTCGACCCGGATGAGTTCTTGACGCAGTCGATGAAATTGCGTTGATGGACCCCGTCGTCCTCCCGCTTGCCCTTGGGGTCGCCCTTGTCCGACGCCTCAACGCCTTTGTCGACGTGCCAGCCGTCGCGGCCGAAAACGAGCGTGCCTTTTTCGCCGTACACCTCCGCGCCGGACCCGGACGCCTTCGACCAGACCCGATGTTCCCAGGTCACGGTGCACGTCGGGAACTCGTACGTCACCGTCATCGTGTCCGGCGTCTCCTGGTCGTCGTCATAGAAGAACTTGCCGCCGGCCGCGACGACGCGTGTCGGGGCGTCGAGGTTGAGGATCCACCGCAGCCGGTCGAGGGCGTGGATGCCGTTGTTGCCGAGTTCCCCGGTGCCGTAGTCCCAGAACCAATGCCAGCGGTAATGGAACCGGTTGCTGCTGAAAGCACGCTCCGGGGCCGGGCCGAGCCAGAGGTTGTAGTCGACGCCGGCGGGCACCGGCGCGTCCGGCGTTTTGCCGATGTTCGGCCGTGAACCGCCGATCCACGCCCGGGCATGTGGGATCTTGCCGAGCTTGCCGGAACGAACCAGCTCCGCCGCCTGCGCCAAACTCGGACTGCTGCGACTTTGCGTGCCGAGCTGCACCACCCGGTTGTACTTCCGGGCCGCCTCGACCATGCGGCGACCTTCGACGAGATTGTGCGATGCCGGCTTCTCGCAATAGACGTGCTTGCCCGCCTGGCAGGCCCAGATCGTCGCCAGCGCGTGCCAGTGATCGGGCAGGGCGACGACGACCGCGTCGATGTTCTTGTCCTGCAATACCCGCCGCAGGTCCTTCTCGGTCTTCGCCTCGCGGCGTTCGTGTTTCTGGAGCACTTTCTGGCCGAAGGGGAAGAAGCTCTCGTCGATGTCGCAGATATAGGGGATGTCCACGTCCTTGCAGTTGGCGAAGTACGGGATCAACTGGCGGCCGCGACCGCCGACGCTTCCCGGCACCGTCGAGCCGATGCCGAGGATCGCGAGCGACACCTTGTCGTTCGGCGAGTCCGCGGCCCGGGCGTATGACAGCGCGGACAAGCTGGCGACGGAAGCCTTGACAAAAGTTCGGCGGTTGACGGCGGTCATGGCGGTATTTCCTGATAGAGGCGTGTCGGGCGTATGCGAGCGGGCGACCGTGATCGTCGCGCGCGGCAGAGGTCGGGGCAAGGCAAAAAACCCCGACCGAACCGGCGACTTCCTGATACCTGTCATGCGAATTCCCGACTACGATGACCGCCACGCCCCCGAGGAGCGCAGCCATGTCGACCCAATTCCTGAACCCACCCGGCCTCATGCCCACGCACGGCTGGACGCACGTCGTCGCCGCGACCGGCGGGAAGACGGTGTACGTCTCGGGCCAGGTCAGCGTGGACGAGCATGGTCACGTCGTCGGCCGGGGCGACCTGCGGGCGCAGACCGAGCGAACCTTCGCCAACCTCGGCGTCTCGCTGAAGGCGGCCGGGGCGAGCTTTCGCGACGTCGTGAAGATGAACATCTATGTCGTCGGCCTCAAGCCGGAACTGGTCCCGCTCATCCGCGACGTCCGTGGCCGCTACGTCCGCAAGGACAGCCCGCCGGCGAGTACGCTCGTGGGCGTTTCCTCGCTGGTCGGCGCGGATTGGCTCATCGAGATCGACGTGATCGCCGTCGTCGCCGACCGAACCGGCCGGGGTTCGAGCGAAACAGTGACCGGCTGAGGAACGTCTATGGCATCGACCGGGCCGACCTCGTTCGACCTGTCGCGGGAACCGCTCGAGGAGGCCGCTCGGCGGGCGGGCGAATTGTTCGTGGAAATCTACCGCGGGTTGGAGAAGCGGCGGGTCGCCCCGGTCGCCGAGCGCGGCGGCTTGTCGGACCAGTTCGCCGGTACACTCGGCGACGACGGCGTCGGTCTGATGGCCGCCCTCGACGAGTTTCGCGAGCGAGTCTTGCCGGCCTGCATGGCGACGCCGCATCCCCTCTATCTCGGCCTGGTCAACTCATCGCCGTTGCCGGCGGCGGCGCTCGCGGACCTTTTGGTCTCGTCTCTGAATAACAACGGCGGCGCCTTTCACCAAAGCCCGGCGATGACGACGTGCGAGGTGGAAGTCGTCCGCGCTTTCGCGCGACTGTACGACCTGCCCGACGGCGCGGAAGGGATGTTGCTGCCCGGCGGCACCTGGGCGACGCTTCAGGCCCTCGTCCTGGCTCGCGCGCGGGCCATCGGCCGACGTGCCCCGGGCCCGGGACTGCGAGTCTACGCCTCCGAAGCGGCGCATTTCTCGGTCGCGCGGTCCGCCTTCGTCGTCGGGATCGGAGCGGACGACATCGTTTCGTTGCCCACTCAAGGCCGCGGCGAACTGGACGCGAATCTGCTCGCGGACACGATTCGCCGCGACCGCCGCGCCGGCCACACTCCGGTGGCGGTGGTCGCCTCCGCGGGTACGACGGGTACGGGCGCGATCGACCCGATCGCGGACATCGCCGACTTGTGCGTGTCCGAAGACGTCTGGCTGCACATCGACGTCTGTTACGGCGGCGCGATCGCGCTCCTGCCCGAACTGCGCGGCTTGCTCTCAGGGATCGGACGTGCGCAGTCGATCGCCGTGGACCCGCACAAGTGGTTCTTCATCCCCGTCACCGCGGCTCTATTGCTCGTTAGAGAAGCAGGTCTGGCCGCGCGCTGTTTCGATACAGCGCACGGGTCTTACATTCCCGGCGACGGTGCGATCGACGCCTGGCGGCGCGGCATTCCCACCACTCGCCGCTCTTCCGGATTGACCGTGTGGATGGCGATTCGCGCGCACGGTTGGCGGAGCATTCGCGACGCCGTCCGGCGGAACATCGCTTTGACGCGGCTTCTGGAAGAGCTCCTCGCCGAGCGCGGCTTCACCGTGCTGCCCGGCGGTCAACTCTCGATCGCGTGCGCCCGCTTCGAGCCGGCGAACTTGGATGCGCCGGCATCGGACCAATTCCAGGAAGAACTCACCCGGCGCGCGGTTGCGACCGGCCAGACGTGGTTCGCCACCGTTCGCCATGCCGGCCGCACCTGGCTGCGGTTCAACATGGTCAATTTGCACACCCGCGAAGAACACGTCCGACACCTGGTTGATCTCCTGGCCCAGACGGGCCGGGAAGTCAACCCGCGCTGAGTTCGCAGCGTTATTGCGGCGGCGGCGGAAGACAGTTCCCATCGGCCCA
>DATJGQ010000322.1:0-8173 GCA_035494815.1 Gemmataceae bacterium | reverse complement strand
GAGCGCTGGCAGCAAGCGCTCCCCTCGAAGACTCGGGTCGCGGCGGAACGGGTCAATGTGAATCGATGTACGCGATCGCCTTCTCCGCTTGTTCCTTCGTCAACGGCTTCCCGTGGTGATTCGGGTCGTGGATCACGTCCTGAATCGGATAGCCCTTCTTGGTGCGGCCCACGATCACGCTCGGCCGGCCCTTTGTCTGTTTGGTCTTCCCGTACGCGGTGATCACCGCCTCCAGATTCTGCCCGTCAATGTCCTGCGCGAACCAGCCGAACGCCTCCCACTTCGGGGCGAGCGGTTTCATGTCCATGACCTCGGCCGTCGCGCCGGTCTGCTGGTAGCCGTTCTGGTCGACGATCGCGACCAGGTTGTCGAGCTTGAATTTCACGGCCGCCATCGCCGCTTCCCAGACCTGCCCTTCCTCGATCTCGCCGTCGCCGAGCAGGACGTAGACGCGGGCGTCGGACTTGTCCATCTTGAGGGCGAGCGCGTGCCCGATGCCGATTGACAGTCCCTGACCGAGCGACCCGGTCGAGGCCTCGACGCCGTTGAGCCGCCGCATGTTCGGGTGGCCTTCGAGCGGCGACCCCAATTTGCGAAGCGTCGGAAGCATGTCGGTGGGAAAGAAACCGGCCTCGGCGAGCAACGCGTACAACAGCGGCGAGGCGTGTCCCTTGCTGAGGATGAATCGGTCGCGGCCCGGCCAGGTCGGGTTCTTCGGGTCGAACCTCATCAGTCCGCCGAAGTACAGCGGTACGGTGAGTTCGACGGCGGAGAGTGAACTGGTCGGGTGGCCGCTGCCCGCCGTGGTGGTTTCGTTGATGATGTCGCGGCGGATTTGCTTGGCTTTGGCGGCAAGTTCCGCGAGCGCGGATGGGGCGGGCACGGGGCATCTCCTGGTGCGTCCGGCCAGGCGGGCGACCGGACTAGCTAACTGAATGGCAAGTTATCGCGCGGCCCATTCACGGACCAGACCCGCGACTTGAACGTGGATTGCAAGGAGGCGATTCGCTAACGCCGCGCCGACGGGGGATGCGACGAAGGCTCCGACCGAACGGACGTTGCCCCGACCGTCCACGGGCCGGCGGTCAGCGGCTGCGGCGACGGCTGCGTGAGGATCGGCCCCGACAGGAGCGTCCACAGCGCCAACACAGCGATCCATCGGAATTCCATCGATGCCTCATCGGCGTCGGGAACGGCCGGAGTGCGATAAAATTGATCCGTCCTTGCTACCATGTCGCCAGCCCCGTGTAAAGAGACTGGAATAAAAACACCCGCAGGGGCGCGGGTGGAAAACCGGCCTATGGCCGGGCGATAATCGCTTGGCTGGAGGTCTAGGTACCGGCGACGCCCGGCCCCGGTTCTTCTCGGGACTCAGGCGGTCGCCGACCTAGCCCGGGGCTCGTCGCCCCATGCCTCTTCCGTTCCGGCCCGAGACCTCTCGGCGTCGCGGCCAGTTCAGTCAGTTATTCGTCGCAACCGGCGTGCCGTTGACGCGCGGACACCGAATTGAGCAGAAGCTCGGAAAGGTTGGCAGGCTGGCAAGCCGTCGGCACAACCGACTGACAGCTCGGAAACAAGCAGAACTTACAATTCTTGCCGCTCTTTGTAGATTCTTCACACGTCGCCGACCAGCAGGACGCGTACGTCCATGACGTTCGTGTCCGTGAGGCCGGTGCGCAGCAAGTCGCCCGTCGCGTCGAAGAGCGTGTAACTGTCGTGGCGTCGAAGCGTCTGGGCGGCGTCGATCCCGAGGCTCGCCGCCTCGCCGAGCGTCTTTGGATCGCCGATCGCCCCGGCGGCGTCGGTGGGGCCGTCTTCGCCGTCGGTGCCGCCGCTCAAAACCACATAATCATCCAGGACACTCGGTTCGAGCGCCAAGAGCGCGGCCAGGACGAACTCCGTGTTTCGGCCGCCCTTCCCCGGGTCGGGGCCGAGCGTGACCGTTGTCTCGCCGCCGATGAGCAGACATACCGGCGGGACCGGCAGCTTGCTCAGCGTGCTCTTAACCAAGTCGGCTGCCCTCCGTGCCACCTGGCTCGTCTCGCCCTGGACGGCGGGCCCCAGGTCCAGCACCTTGTAACCGAGCCGGGTGGCACGGTCCGTCGCGGCCTTCAGCGCGAGCTCGTTGTTGGCGAGGATCTGGTTATGGATGTTGAGCGGGACGTGTTTCATCGTCTCAGGCAATTCCCCGCGCGCCCCACGAGTTAGCCGATCTCGAACGGCCTGGGGGACCTTGTCGAGCAGATCGAACTTCATCAGCACAGCCAGGGCATCGCCGAACGTCGTCGGGTCAGGCGCGGTCGGGCCGGATGCGATCACGTCGAGCGGGTCGCCGATCACATCGGAGATGATGAGCGAATACAGTTGGCATGCGTTGCACGCCTGTGCGAGTCCCCCCCCCTTGAACCGCGACAGGTGCTTGCGGACGGCGTTCATCTCGCCGATCGTCGCGCCGCAGGCGTGCAGTAGCCGGGTGACGACCTGCTTGTCGGCGAGTGAGATTCCCGCGGCGGGGGCCGGCAGCAACGCGGACCCGCCGCCCGAAAGCAGGCACATGACGACGTCGTCCGGCCGGGCGGCCGCGACGAGCGAGAGCATTTCCTCCACGCCGTCGACGCCCGCGGCGGTCGGTTGGTTCGTGCCTGCTGGTCGAGCGGCGTGAAGCCGAATGGCACTGAGCCGACGGACCGATTCTGCCGGAACATTGACTACGCCGACGACACGGTCGCGACGGTCGGCAAGGGACTTCTCGAGCGCGGCCGCCATCGCCGCCCCGGCCTTGCCGCCGCCCACAACGATGATCCGCCGTGCCTTCGACAGGGTGTCCGAGAGTGATGGTTCGCGGAGGGCCGACTCCATGAGTGGTTCCGGCCGGACCGCGTCGACCGCCGCATCCCAAATGGCGCGGGCATGTTCGCGGAGCGATTCCGTAGACATAACTCTCGCCTTCGGAAATGCTGATGGGGACTCGATTTTCGTTCAGAATGTCAACGTGCGGGCCCGCCGGTTATTATGAAAGCTTGAGGGGAATTCGGCGAATAACCAGGCGGGACGGCGGTCGCCGCCCGGAACCCCGGGGGGCCGCCCGTCATCGAGGGTGACGCTCCATGTGGACCGCAGCAACGATCGGTTGGACCATTGCCGGCATAGCGCTTCTCGCGCTGGCGCTGTCCGGCATCCGCATCGCCCAGGAATATCAGCGGGCCGTCGTCTTTCGCCTGGGCCGCTACCACTCCGTCCGCGGTCCCGGCTTGTACTACAATCTTCCGCTCATCGAATGGCAGCGGAAGGTCGACATGCGGACGATGACCGTCAATGTCGAGCCGCAGGAGTCGATCACCAAGGATTCGGTCACGGTCAAGGTTAACGCCGTCCTCTGGTACCGCGTGACCGAGCCGTTCAAGGCGATTCTCGAGGTCGCCGACTTCCGCAGCGCCGTCTACCAGGTGGCCCTGACGAGCCTGCGCAACATCATCGGCCAGCACGTGCTCGATGAAGTTCTCAAAGAACGCGACCAGATCAACACCAAGCTGCGGGCTCTGGTCGATCAGGACACCGACCCGTGGGGCGTAAAGATCGAGATGATCGAGATGAAGGACGTGGAGATCCCGCAGTCGATGCAGCGGGCGATGGCCCGCGAGGCTGAGGCGATCCGCGAGAAGCGGGCTCGCATCATCAAGGCGGAGGCGGAGCTCGAAGCGTCTACGAAACTCGGGGAAGCGTCGAAGATCATTACGCAAAACCCGCTCGGCCTGGAACTGCGGCGGATGCAGATGATCTCGGAGGTCGGCGCCGAGCAGAACACGACGACGATCATCATGATGCCGTCCGAGTTCGTGACGCTGGCGCAGGGTCTGAGCAGGCACTTCGGCCCGCCGGTCGCACGCACACCGGCGCCGGTCGAACAGCCGAACGGCGTCGGCGTTGGATAATGCGGGTTTTTCTATCTGCATCAGCCCGAAGCGCGAGCGAGGGACACGTCGCGGTTCCTCGCTCGCGCTTCGGTCTGGTCGTTTTTCAGCATTTGCGCCGGGGTTCACCCCGAATCTATGGGATAACTCAAGTCTCCTGCTATACTTGAAGAATTAGCGTTGCGTCCGAAATTGCACGAGGTTTGCTCCCGATGAGTACGTCCGCCGCCACGCCCCGAACCGGCGCGAACATCCTGGTTGAAAGTCTGATCCGCCAGGGCGTCGACGTCGTGTTCGCGTATCCCGGCGGCGCGTCGATGCCGATTCACCAGGCGCTCACGCATGCGTCCGATCGGCTTCGGACGATCCTGCCGCGACATGAACAGGGTGGCGGGTTCGCGGCCGAAGGATACGCGCGCTCGAGCGGCAAGGTCGGCGTCTGCATCGCGACGTCCGGTCCGGGCGCCACGAACTTCGTCACCTGTCTGGCCGACGCGAAAATGGATTCGACGCCGGTCATCGCCATTACCGGCCAGGTCGGCACGTCCGTCATCGGCACGGACGCGTTTCAGGAGACGCCGATCGTCGAGACTTGTCGGGCCGTGACCAAGCATCATTACCTCGTCACGCGAACGGAAGACATCCCGCGCGTCGTCAAGGAGGCGTTTCACATCGCGACCACCGGCCGGCCGGGGCCGATCCTGATCGACGTGCCGAAAGACGTGCAGCTTCGCTCCATCGTTCCCGACTGGGACCCGCCGATGAATCTGCCGGGTTATCGGCCGTTCCGCCGGGCGACCGCGGCGGAGCTGCGGCCGGTGCTCGACATGATCCGGAAGAGTCGCAAGCCGATCGTCTACGCCGGCGGCGGCCTGATGCACTCGAACGCAGCCGCGGCACTGCGAACCTTCGCCGAAATGACCGGCATCCCGGTCGCGCTCACGCTGCACGGCCTGGGCGGGTTCCCGAGCCAGCACTTCCTCTGTCTGCAAATGCTCGGCATGCACGGGACCGTGTACGCGAATTACGCCGTCAATGAAGCGGACTTGCTGCTCGCGTTCGGCGTCCGGTTCGACGACCGTGTGACCGGCAAGGTCGCCGAGTTCGCCAAGCATGGCAAGATCGTGCATATCGACATCGACCCGTCGGAACTGAACAAGGTCAAAGCCGCCCACCTGCCGATCCACGGCGACCTGCGTCTCGCCATCGAAGACCTGACGACGATGCTGACCGAGGACCACGCGCTCGACCTGTCGACCGGCGGTCGATATTCCGAATGGGTGCGTCAGATCGAGGAGTGGCGGGAGGCCGAGCCGCTCAAATACGCCGACCGCGACGACGCGATCCTGCCCCAGTTCGCCATCGACCGACTCTGGCAGATCCTGAAAGACCGCAAGCAACTCGGCGACACGTTCGTCACCACAGGCGTCGGCCAGCACCAGATGTGGGCGGCGCAATACTTCCACTTCGAGAAGCCGCGGACCTGGATCACCTCCGGCGGCCTTGGCGCGATGGGCTTCGGCCTTCCGGCGGCACTCGGCGTGCAGGCGGCGCATCCGGACAAGCTCGTCGTCGACATTGACGGTGACGGCAGCTTCCTGATGAACATTCAGGAACTCGCCACCGCGTTCACCGAAAAGCTGCCCGTCAAGGTGTTGCTCCTGAACAACCAGCACCTCGGTATGGTGGTGCAGTGGGAGGACCGGTTCTTCGCGGGCAACCGCGCCCACACGTATCTCGGCGCCGGGCACGAGCACCCGCCGTATCCGGATTTCGTCACGATCGCAGAGGGCTTCCGTTGCGGCACCCGCCGGATCAGCGAGAAGAAGGACGTTGACGCCGCGCTCGAAGAGATGATCGACAGCGACGGCCCGTTCGTACTCGACGTGATGGTGCCGTACCAGGAGCACGTGCTGCCGATGATCCCGAGCGGGATGACGGTCCGCGACATCATCAAAGCCTGATCGTGTTGTCACCATGTTCGCGACGACCCGCTGGAGTCTCATCCTGGCGGCGCGCGACCGGCAGGCGCCGGCGGCCGACGCCGCGTTGGCCGAACTCTGCGCGGCGTACTGGTACCCGCTCTACGTGTTCATCCGTCACTCGGGACGGGACGCGACCGCTGCCGAAGACCTGACGCAGGAGTTTTTTGCCCGCCTCTTGGAAAAGAGTTGGCTCGGACAGGCGGAACGCGCGAAAGGCCGCTTCCGGTCATTTCTTCTGACGGCCTGCCGAAACTTTCTGGCCAACGAATACGATCGCGAGGTCGCACTGAAGCGCGGCGGCGGGCGAGTCGCGCTCGCGTTCGACTTCCACGAGGCCGACAATCGTTATGCACGTGAGCCTGCCCACAGCCTGACGCCGGAGCGCCTCTTTGAGCGACGATACGCGCTCGCGCTGCTCGATCAGGTGATGACGGCGCTGCGGGCGGAATACGTCGAAACGGGCAAGGAACCGTTGTTTGATGCCCTGAAGGGCACGCTCGAAAGGCCGACGGACGCGCCGGCGTACGCCGAGATCGCCACACAGCTTGGCATGACGGTCGGTGCGATCAAGGTTGCCGCGCACAGGCTCCGGCAGCGCTATCGCTCCCGGCTCCGCGCCGCCATCGGTCAGACGCTTGACAATCCAGCCGCGGTGGACGACGAGATTCGTCACCTTTTCGCCGCACTCGCGACGCCGTGATTTCCTGTAACCTTTTCCGGCCGCCTCTTCATCCTTATGTAGCCGCGGGCTTTAGTCTGTCGGCGCGGCCGATAGCCGGCGGCTACAACGAATAGCGGAGGCGCCCCGATGGCCGGCAAGACCTGTCCCCAATGTCGGGCCGAATTGCCCGCCGACGCGCCGGAGGGGCTTTGTCCGGCATGTCTGCTGCGAGCGGGTTTGGGCTCCGCTCCAGGAAGCACCGCCCCGTATGGTGCGAACTTCCGACCGCCCGCGCCGGAAGAACTCGCCCCGCATTTCCCACAGCTCGACATTCTGCACTTCGTCGGCCAGGGCGGGATGGGCGCGGTTTACAAGGCGAGGCAGGTCCGCCTCGATCGGCCGGTCGCGCTCAAGGTATTACCGCCCGAAGTCGGCAAGGATCCGACGTTCGCCGAGCGGTTCCTCCGCGAGGCCCGCACCCTCGGCCGGTTGAGTCATCCGCACATCGTCACGGTGCACGACTTCGGCGAGTCGGGCGGGTACTACTACTTCCTGATGGAGTACGTCGAAGGCGTCAACTTGCGCGACGCGCTGCGGGCGGGCAAGTTCAAGCCGGAACAGGCGCTCAAGGTCGTCCCGCAAATCTGCGACGCGCTTCATTACGCGCACGACAAAGGCGTCGACCACCGCGACATCAAGCCGGAGAACGTCCTGCTGAATGAGCAGGGCAACGTGAAGATCGCCGATTTCGGGCTCGCCAAGCTGCTCGGCCGCGAAGCGGCTGTCCCGAGCCTCACCGGCACGCGGCAAGTCCTCGGCACGCCGCATTACATGGCCCCCGAACAAATGGAACGGCCACAGGTGGTCGACCACCGGGCGGACATCTTTTCGCTCGGCGTGCTGTTCTACGAGATGTTGACCGGCGAGTTGCCGCTGGGCCGGTTTCCGCCGCCGTCGCAGAAGGTGAGTATCGATTTACGACTCGACGACGTCGTGCTGCGGACGCTGGAGAAGGAGCCCGAGCGGCGCTACCAGAAGGCGAGCGAGGTAAGGACGGACGTGGAGACAATCGCATCGTCGCCGCGAGTGCCCGCGCCGCAGCCGCAAACACGGTCGGCCGGGGAAGACGGTTGGCTCGTCGCCGTGTATTTGGCCTGCACTTTCGCGCTGATGGCCAGTTTTATGCCGTGGGTCCGGATCAATTCCTCTATGGAAGGGAACGCCTGGAAGTCGACGTTCAAAATCATCGGGCTGGATTTCCCGAATTGGCTGCCCGCAATGGCGGCGGTCACGATCGCAATTCTCGAGACGGCCCGCCGGCGCGGAATTCGGGCGCCCGCAGCGATCGTTGCGGCCTTAGCGGTTTACGGCATCATTCACCCGGGACTCGCCATTTTGTGGTCGCACACAGGTTACGGCATGGAACCGCAGTTGTCGTATTTTCTGACGCTCGGCTCGTTCGTGACGATCTTGGCGTCGCAATTGCCGCGATCGGGCGAACCAGCGCCGGACTCCGGCCTGTCTGACATAGCGCGCCTGCGGGCACGCGATCGGCTGCGCTGGGCGGCGCGGGCGTTGATGTTCTGCGGCGTGCTGTCCGTGCTCGTCCTCTGGGG
>DATJGQ010000321.1:0-4841 GCA_035494815.1 Gemmataceae bacterium | reverse complement strand
CCGAGTCTTCGAGGGGAGCGCTCGAAGCGCCCTCGAAGACTCGGATCGCGGCGTCATGCCGCCCGCAACCGCTGCAGCAACGTCGTCGTCGAGAATCCGTTCTTGAACTCGGCCAGGTGCACCCGTCCGCCGTAGCTCTCGACGAATCCCGCCCCGACGATATCGGCCATTGCGTAATCGGCGCCCTTGACCAGCACGTCCGGCCTGATCGTCTCGATCAACTCGATCGGCGTCGGCGCATCGAACGGCACCACGTAATCCACCGCGTGCAAGCCCGCCAGCACCATTGCGCGGGCGTCCAGCGGGTTCACCGGCCGGCCCGGCCCCTTCAGGTTGCGGACGCTCTGGTCCGTGTTGAGCCCCACCACGAGAATGTCCGCCTGCGCTCGCGCCTCTTGTAAGTACTGCACGTGCCCGGCGTGGAGTACGTCGAAACAGCCGTTGGTGAACGCCATCCGCTGCCCCGCCCGGCGACGACTCTCGAGCGCAGGGAAGAGATCGGGAAGCGCTACGACCTTTGAATCGAATTCTCCGCCGGTGCCAAGATCACGGAGGATTTCGCCGCGGCTGACGGTGGCGACCCCGACCTTCTCCACTTCCAGCCCGCCGGCGACGTTGGCCAGCCGTATGGCGTCGGCGTAACCGGCGCCCGCGGCGAGCGCAAGCCCGAGCACGCTCAGTACCATGTCCCCGGCGCCCGTGATGTCGTACACCTGTCGCGGCCGTGTCGCGTAAATCCCGCGGGCCCCGTCGCGATTCGCCAGCGCCATGCCGTCCTTGTCGAGCGTGACGATGCCGGTTTCGAGGTCGAGTCGAGTGCACAATTCCGCCGCGGCCGCCAGCGCGTCCTCGGGCGTGAGCAGCTCGCGGCCGACCGCGAGGCCGGCTTCGAGGCGATTGGGCGTGATCGCCGCGCAGCCGCGGTATTTGCCGTAATCGCCGCCGCGGGTCGGGTCCGCGAGCACCCGCACGCCGCGCGCCTTCGCCGCCGCGATCGTCGCCGCCAGTACCGCCGGCGTGCACACGCCCTTATCGTAGTCGCTGATCAGAACCATTTCGGCGCCGCGGATCGCCGCGATGATCCGATCGGTCAGTCCCCGCTGGGCCTGATCGGAGAGTGCCGCCCGCGTCTCATAATCGACGCGGAGCATCTGCTGGGGGTGCTTGTGTTGCGCTCGGCCGATGTACCGCTCCTTGACCGTCGTCGGCCGGGAGGCATCGGCAAGAACGGCGTCGGCCTCGATCCCGAGGTCGGTCAGAATCTGCCGCACACGGGCGGCGTCGGAGTCCGTACCGAGGACGCCGGCGAGCACGACGTCCGCCCCGAGCGCCCGCAACATGGTCGCGACGCTGCTGGCCCCGCCGAGTCGCTCCTCGCGGCGGTCGGCGTGCAGCAAGAGGACGGGGGCCTCCTGGCTGATCCGGGCCGCGTCCCCCCAGACGTAGCGGTCGAGCATGAGATCGCCGACGACCAGCACCCGCGGCCGGCCGAGACGATGGACCAGGTTGATGAGGTCGGCGGACATCGCTTCGTCCAACACTTACGCGGCCCGTGCCGCCGGCTCCTGGGCCGCCAAGGCTTCCACGACCGCCGCGTGCAGGAGAGGCAAAAGCAATTCGTGGTGACCGATCAGTTCAATTCCTTCGCGGCCGGGCCGGGTCAGCACGTTCATCAGGGTGCGGTATTTCGATTCCTTGTCGAAGTTGACGCAGACCAGGCCGTCGAGGTCGTGGCCGAAGTTTCGTACGACGGCCACCGCCTTGAGAAACACTTCGGGCATGACGACCGCGCTGCCCAGGTTAAGCCACACGCCGTTTTTGAGGCCGGAGACGACGCGGCACAGGATGCGGAAGTCGGTCATCGACGCCGCGCCCAAGTCCGCGCCGGAAACCTGCGGGTGCATGTGCACGATGTCCGTGCCCAGCGCGACGTGGATGGTGCAAGGGATGCCCGCCCGATAGGCGGCGTGGACGAGGCTCGCCTCCGCGTGCGGGCAGTCGAGTTCGTCGATGTGTCGGCCCAGGGCGGCACCGAGGCCGAGGTCGCCGATTGCGCCGCAGGTCGCGGCCATCGCGAAGGCGTCGGCGGTTTCTCGCGCCATGCCGAACGCGCCGCCCGGTAGTTGCGCCGCCACGTCTTCACTCGTCTTGCCGGCAAACGCCAACTCGAAATCGTGAATCGCCGCCGACCCGTTCATGGACACGGAAGAGACGATCCCGCGGCGGATGAGATCGATCAGGTAGGGGGCGCAGCCGGTCTTGATGACGTGCCCACCGATTGCCATTGCGACCGTGCGGCGGGCCCGGTGCGCCCGAACGACGTGATCACGGACGAGCCGCAGACCGTTACCGGCGAGCTGCCTTGGGAGGCTGTCGAGCCACTCAGCGATCGAGGCACTGGCGGCGACCGGCCGCCCGAGGTCGGCGACAGATACCTTGCTCGGCCGCGAGGCCAAGTCGTACGTCTTGAGGCCGTGCAGGTCAAACGGGGTCATGGGTCATCCGTGACAGACGTTCGCGAGCGTCTCGTGGAACCGATCCGCCTCAGCGCTCGGCCGTACGCGCAGCCCGATTCGCAGAGCGAAGAGATCCCGCTCGCCGATCCGGGCGGTGCGCAGCTTCACGAGGTCCTTTTGCGTCGTGGCCAAAACCGTGTCAGCCGGCTGCTGCCGCGCCCAGTCGCGGAGCGATTCGACGTCGGCCCGCGTGTAGGCGTGATGATCAGGGAAAGCGCGAAAGGCGTGCGGCTCACCGCCCAGGTCACGCAGTGTGCGGCGAAACGCGTCCGGATTGCCGAGGCCACAGAATGCCACGATCGGCCGGCCGCGAATTGCCCCGATGGGCCGCGACGGAGAATCGTGTTGCAGCCACTCGACCGGGGCGTGTTCTGTCGCCACGACCGGCGCTCCAGGGGCGAATTGGCGGGCCTGTACCTCGATCGCACGCACGTCCTCGTCCGGCACCTGATCGCAGCGGGTCAGCATCACGACGCCGGCCCGCCGCAACTCGCGCGGCGACTCACGGAGTAGCCCGCGCGGGAAGAGTCGACCGTGGCCCCAAGGGTTGGTCGCGTCGAGCAGCACGACGTCGAGATCGCGGCTGAGCCGGCGATGTTGAAACCCGTCGTCGAGGATCAAAAGCTCGGCCTCCAACTCCTCCACGGCTGTCGCGGCCAGGGCGGCCCGATCGGCCCCTTGCAAGTGCGGCACGTCGGGCAAATTCTCTTCCAGGACCATTGCCTCATCGTTCCGGCCCCAAGCGCCCTTGTAGCCGCGGCTGAGAATCGCCACCCGCACGTCGCGTTCCCGATAGAACCGCGCGAGATACTCGACGCACGGCGTCTTACCCGTTCCGCCGAGCGTCAGGTTGCCGACGCTGATCACCGGCACCCTCGCCCGCTGAGCTTGCATCCACGCGCGGTCGTACAGCCGGTTCCGTAGCCAGACCGCCGCCGCATACGGCCCGCTCGCCGCCGACAATCCCAGTCGCGCCAGCGCCGGCCGCCAACCGCGGGCTCGGCCGCTGACCAGCTCGCGGAACGACTCTTCGACAGACACGGCGGAACCTCGGGCGGGCCGTGTTGTAACCCGTTTCGCCGGCCGGGGTCAACGCGGCTTTCGGCCGTGGAAAGCTGGGCAATGTTGCGGTTGACCTGGTTGGCCGCGACTTGTTATTGGGGCCGACGATGACTCACTTCCACCCACCCCTACAGCTGATCGTCGTCTGTCTCGCGTTTGCCGTTGGCTCATCCACTCAAGCCGAGCCACGGTACGATACCGTGCCGCTCAGTGATGGGTCATATTCGACCGATGGCCAGCCATTGCTTTTCGTGCTTGAGCGATTGGCTCGGTCCGCCGACTTTTGGGAGCTCTACGACGTCGATGGCTGCATTACCGGCGTGACTTCGGGACCATCGACGGAGCATCGACGATCCGCGCTCCGGTCGTTCTGGCCGGAAATCAACGTCTGGTTCGACGCCGTCCCATTGTTGACTTCGAACTTCAACCGCCTGGCGCCGGAGACGGGTTTACGCCCCGATGGCGACAAACACGTCGCTAAATCAAACACCGACTTGGAATGGGCCGCTCTCAACTCGAAGATCTCGGTGCGCGACCGCGACACGCTGCTCGACCCTTCGCGACGCGCGACTTGGGAGACCGACGAAACCGTCAAGATGCCGGTCGGGGGGCCGCTATTCCTGTTCGGCCAGCTCGGCGCGTCGACAACGGCCGTTGAGGAACAGCAGCACAAGTGGCTCGGCCGGACCGGCGTGGGACTCAAGCTCAAACCGTGGTTTCTGGAGGAAGTGCAGGTCCGCGGCGGGCCGGTGATGCGCTACGACGCCACCAGCAAGAAGTCCGGCCAGGCGCCGGAGCGGTCGGAACTGTTTCTGGAGGCGGTGACCAAGCTGCCACTGCCGGTGATCGGCCCGCTCAAAGTCGAGTACACGAGCTTCGCCGTGCCGGCCGGGACCGCGAGCGAGCGGGGCCAGATCAACCAGGACGTCAAATTGGCCAAGCCGTTCCGCGGCGACAACGAGTTCCATGTCGGGGCCAAGTACCACACGGAGGACTCGACGAGTCCGACGCCGTGGGTCGACCGGATGCAGCTTTACCTGGGCGTGCAGTTGAAGCGCTAGCCGGCGCGCCGTAGCCGCCGCATGTCCGCGTCCCGCAGAGCCCGCCGCCGCTCGCCGGCCGTCGCCGCGTAGAGCGCCCGGTAAACTGCGGTTTGCACAGGCGTCAACTCTTGTCCGCGCCGCCGCATGACACGCTCGGCAGTGGAAAGCAAGGTGTCCAACTCGCCGCGCGGCGCGAGTCGGTCGAACGACGTGGTGCAGA
>DATJGQ010000320.1:0-8995 GCA_035494815.1 Gemmataceae bacterium | reverse complement strand
GACAGACGCCGGCGAGTTGGACGGTGTGGATGCCCTCGCAGCAGCCCACCTCGAGGATCGTCTTGTCGGCCGACGCGAGCCGATCGCGGACGGCGGCGACGCGCGGGTCGAGGCCGTGCACCATCCCGCCGCGCTTCCCCGCAACGCCGAGGAGCCGGCCGTCGGGCAGATCGGCGCCGGTTTTCCACGGCAGCGCGGCCTGAAAGTCGGCCAGTTGCTGGTCCGTCAGCGGGGTCATGAGACGACCTTTTGATTCAAGCGGGCGTCATTCCGGCACCGTCGCCAGATATTGCACGAGCGCGGCGACCGCCTGCCGCGTGTCATCCAGCCGCAGGTCGCCGTCCACGGGCGAGACGTGGATGCCGCCGACAAGGAACCGGGCGCGATATTCCGCCGCGAACTGCTGCGTGTTCGATTCCGTGTATTGGAGTGTGGTCAGGAATTGCGCGCCGCGCTGCACCGCGTCCTTGTACCTGGGATAACGCTCCAGGTCGGGTACCTGCCGCGCCACGCGGCATCCCTCGACGAGCGCCCCGACGTAGGCCGCGTCCGACGCCCGCGGCATCGCCCGCACCGGCTTGCCCGCCGCATACTCCTGGAAGCCGCCGAGCCAGTGCGGGGCGCGGGCGTCCAGCGTCTGATACTGCAACCCGCACAGCCAGTCGCACAGCTCGCGGCAGAAATCGGCGGCGGCGCCGTCCTTCGCCCGATCCTTCGAGGTGACGTACGCCTCCGCACAGGCCGGCGCCATCGACGCGGCGAACGCGGCCGACGGGTGCTCCTTCCACCACGCCCGGTAGTAGCCGAGCGACCGCCGGAAGAACTCCGTCTTCCACGGCTGAGGCCGCGCCGTCTGACTCCGCATCAGGCCGTAGAGCGCCCAGCCGGGATAGTGATTGACGCCGTCCGCGTCGGCGGGGACGCTCGGATCGTCCGACAAACTCAGCGAGCCGTCCGCCCGCTGCTGATTGAAAATGAACCGCGCGATCTGTTCGCCCTGGGTGAGCAGGTCGTCCGCCGGCGCCGGCAGCTCGTGAATCGCGGCGAGCAGCAACCCGGCGGCGCCGAGACGATTGACCACGCTCGACGGCAACGTCGTGCATCGGGCGTGCGGGTCGCGCGGGTCGGCCCCCGTGTCCGTGAGCAGCGTCAGCACGGCCTGCCGCGCCCGCGCGGCGTAACGCTCATCCTGAAAGTGACGGGCGGCGCGGGCCAACGCCATCGCTGCCCCCGCCTGACGCAGGAACGAGTCGTCATCAAACGCCTGGGCGAGCGTCGGCCGCCAGCCGGCGAGGAACCGCCCGCTCGGCTGATGAGCGCGATACAGCCATTCGCTGCCGCGCTTCGCCACGAGATGGATCTGCTGATTGAGCGGAGAGAGCTTCTTGAGCGCCGACTGGCCCGCGACTGTCGAGTCACCCGCGGGCGGCACGAATCCGGTCGGCGTCAGGTCCGCGGGCAGCAACCGCGGCAAACCTTGGGGCTCAGACGTCTTTTGCTGCTGCGCCTGCCCGAGCGCGGCCGAGAGCGCGACGGCGGCGAGCCCTACGGGGAAGAATCGCCTGTGCATGGCACGAGCCTCCTTGCTCGAACCAATCCTGAGTCGTGAGTCGTGAGTCGTGAGTCGTGAATCGTGGTTCGACCTTGCGATCCACGATTCACGATCCACGATTCACGAGACCGATTTGATCCGCACCTGCGTATACCACTGCCGGTGGCCGCGGAGCCGCTTGTAGTTCTTGCGGCGGCGGAACTTCTGCACCCGCACCTTGGTCGACACTTCGCCGACCACTTCGCCGACGACTTTCATGCCGCCCACGAGCGGCTGACCGATCTTGAGGTCGTCGCCGTTGCTATAAAGGAGGACGTTGCCGAACTCGACGGTGGCGCCGGGTTCGGCCGCGCGATAATCGACTTTCACGACATCGCCTTCCGTGACGCGGTACTGCCGCGAGCCGTCTTCAAACACCGCGTACATCGCAAACCTCGCATTTTCCAGCGCAAAAGAACTGGGTTGATAGATTAGCGGCCGGCGGCCGAACTGGCCAGAGCGGTTCTATCTCGGGCAGCTGCCCTCATTTCGGCGAAAGTTCCATAATTCGATCTCGAAAAGAAAATTCATGGCGGGTGGCAGGCGATTAGCAAGCTTTACTGGGTAGACCGGTACTTCGGTATCGGTCAGGGGCGGGCCGCCGTCACCGCGGCAGGCCTCGGCGGCTACGCCCCCTTTTTGAACTATCCGGTGGGAGCGAGTCCTTCAGGTCCGTGGTGTGGGGCCGGAATGGACGAGATGGGGCGGGGATCGGCCCGGAAAAACGGGCCGGGACCTGCCCCATTTGCTTGCGCGCACGTCAGTTCCACTCTTGCCTGTGGCACTCCACTCGGCCACAGTAATAAGTACCGACCCGCCCCCCGCCCGCTCCGCGCGCCGAGACCGCTCATGTCGAAGCCGAATGTTTTGTTCCGTACGCTGACCGTGGCGGTCATCGCCGTGCTTGGGACGGTTGCTGCGCGGGAGGATGAACCCCGCCGCTCATCGGCCGAATTTTCAGCGGAGCAAGTCAGCTTCTTTGACAAGGAAGTCCGCCCGATTCTGACGCAGCGGTGCCTGAAGTGCCACGGCGGCGAGGCGAAGATCAAGGGTGGGCTGCGACTGACGGCCCGCGAGTCCCTCTTGAAAGGCGGCGACACGGGGCCGGCCGTCTCGCTCGACAAACCCGCCGACAGCCTGTTGCTCAAAGCGATCAACTACACCGACGGCTTGGAAATGCCGCCGAGTGGGAAACTGTCGCCGGCGGAAATCGCGACGCTAACCAAATGGGTCAAGGCCGGGCTACCCTGGTCCGCCGGCGGCATGGCGAACGCCGAAGTCCAAGCGGCCCACGCGAAGGGCGGCGTCGTTACTCCGGAAGCGCGGCGGTACTGGGCGTATCAACCGATCAAGCGCCCAAGTCAGAGCCGCGGCCGTGAGGGAGCGGGCCCTCGCCCCGCTCCCTCACGGTCGCGGCTCTGTAATAACCCGATTGATGAGTTTATTCTCAGCCGGCGCGAAGCGGCGGGGTTGCAGCCGGCGGCGCCGGCCGACGCGGTCGCACTGTGCCGGCGGGCGTATTACGACCTCATCGGTCTCCCGCCGACGCCGGAACAGGTGGACGCGTTCCTCCAGGCGGTGGACGCCAAGCCGCAAGCGGCGTTCGCGGAGTTGATTGACTCACTTCTCGAATCACCCCATTACGGTGAGAAGTGGGGCCGGCACTGGCTCGATCTCGTCCGTTACGCCGAAACCAACGGCTACGAGCGGGACGGCCCCAAGCCGTTCGCCTGGCGGTACCGCGATTACGTCATTCGGAGTTTCAACGCCGACAAGCCGTTCGACCGCTTCATCAAAGAGCAGCTCGCCGGCGACGAAATCGACCGCAACGATCCCGACTGCGTCATCGCCACCGGCTACTACCGTCTCGGCCTCTGGGACGACGAACCCGCCGACCCCGAACAGGCCCGGTACGACGAACTCGACGACTACGTGGCCACGACGGCGCAAGTCTTCCTCGGCATGACGATGAATTGCGCCCGCTGCCACGACCACAAGATCGACCCGATCCCGCAGACGGACTATTACCGCCTGCTCGCCTTCTTCGCCGACGTGCCGCACTACAGCAAGACGCGCAACGTCGAGTCGAACGCGAACCTCACCGACATCACGCCGCCGGAGAAGCGCGCCGTTTACGAGGCGGCGGTCCGCGACCGGCAAAAGCGGCTCGACGAACTGACCGAGTCGATGACCAAGATCGAAGACGAGGCGATCAAAAAGATGCCGGCCGAGGACCAGCGGGCGAGCGAAGGCCCGGACCGGCCGCAGGTCGTCAAAAGAGTGCCGATGTTTCTGGAAAGCGACCGACTCGCCGAGTACCGCCGCCTCCGCCGGCAAATCGACGACCTCAAACGACGGCCGACGCCGAACCAGGAACTCGCCCTGTCGGTCAACAACTGTGCCGTCCGTCCGCCTACGGCGCACATCATGATTCGGGGCAACCCACATTCGCCGGGTGCGGAGGTATCCCCGGGGTTCCCGGAGGTGCTGGGCACGGCCGATCCGAAGATTCCGCCGCCGGCCCCGGGCGCCAGAACGAGCGGCCGGCGGATCGTTCTTGCCGACTGGATCGCCGGCCCGAATAACCCGCTCACCGCCCGCGTGCTGGCGAACCGCCTCTGGCAACATCACTTCGGCCGCGGGATCGTGCCGTCGGCGAACGACTTCGGCCAGTTCGGCGAGAAGCCGACGCACCCCGAACTGCTCGACTGGCTTGCCAACGAACTCGTCGACGGCGGCTGGCGGCTCAAGCGGATTCATAAGCTGATCATGCTTTCAGCCGCGTATCAGATGTCGTCGGCGTCGGACCCCTAGGCGCTGGCCGTCGATCCGTCGAACACGCTCTTCTGGCGATTCCCGATGCGGAGGTTAACCGCTGAGGAGGTCCGCGATTCGATCCTCGCGGTCAGTGGCCAATTGAACCCGAAAGCCGGCGGACCGAGCGTGTATCCGCCGATCCCGCGCGAAGTGCTGCAGGGGCAGTCGATGCCCGGCAACGGCTGGGGCAAATCGCCGCCGGAAGAAGCGTCTCGCCGCAGCGTGTATGTGCACGTCAAGCGATCGCTGCTGGTCCCAATCCTCGCGGTGCACGACCAAGCCGACACCGATTCGAGCTGCCCGGTGCGATACACGACGACGGTACCGACGCAGGCGCTCGGCATGCTCAACGGTGAATTCACGAACGAGCAGGCCGGGGCGTTCGCGGAGCGGTTGCGGCGCGAGGCGCCCGGCGACCTCGCCGCGCAGGTGAAGCGGGCGATCCGACTGACCTCGGCGCGAATTCCGAAGGACGAAGAAGTGGCGCATGACGCGGTATTTGTCCGCGAGTTGGCCGAACGTCAGAAACGGAGCGAGCACGACGCGCTGCGGTTGTACTGTTTGCTGACGCTCAACGCGAACGAGTTCGTGTATTTGGATTAGCCACGAATGAACGACCACGCCTGCCAATTCTGTCGCCGCACCCGCCGCGAGTTCCTTTGGGAAACCGGCGGCGGCTTCGGCGCCGTCGCCCTCGCCGGCCTGCTTTCTGCTGACGGCTTCTTCCACCGCGCGACCGCCGCGACCCCCGCCTCGTTCGTCAACCCGCTCGCCCCAAAGAAGCCGCACTTCACGCCCAAGGCCAAGGCCGTCATCTTCATCTTCTGCTACGGCGGCCCCAGCCACGTCGATACCTTCGACCACAAACCGAAGCTCTACCCACTCGACGGCAAAACGATCCCCGTCAAAACCTTCGGCCGTGGCGGACACAAGAACGAAGGCCGCGTCGTTGGCCCGAAATGGCAGTTCAAGCAATACGGCCGGTGCGGCAAGTACGTCTCCGACCTGTTCCCGCATGTCGCCACTTGCGTGGACGACATCGCCTTCGTCCATTCTTTCTATGCCGAATCGCCGATCCACGGGTCCGCGATGCTAATGATGAACTCCGGTCGGCTTCTCAGCGGCCACCCGGCGCTCGGCTCGTGGGTGAACTACGGCCTCGGCTCGGTCAACGAGGACCTGCCCGGGTTCGTCGTCATGCTGGACAAGACGGGCGGGCCGATCAGCGGGCCGAAGAACTGGTCGAGCGGTTACATGCCCGCCGCGTTCCAGGGGACGATCCTGCGGGCGACCGCCACGCCGATCTTCGACCTCGCCCCGCCGGCCGGCATCACGAAGGAGACGCAGCGGCAGCTCCTCGACCGGCTCCGCGAAAAGAACCAGGAACATCTCGCGGCCCGCGCGGACAACAGCGAACTCGCCGCACGCATTGCGAGTTATGAGCTCGCGTTCAAGATGCAGCAGCATGCGCCGGAGGCGGTGGACTTCGCCCAGGAGACGGCCGAGACGAAGGCGCTCTACGGCATCGACGGCACGCGGACCGAGGACTTCGGCCGCAAGTGCCTGCTCGCCCGCCGGCTGGTCGAACGCGGCGTGCGGTTCGTGCAGATCTATTCCGGCGGGGCCCACAACGACGACAACTGGGACGCCCACACCGATATCGTCATGAACCACACGAAACATGCCGGCAACACCGATAAGCCGATTGCCGGCCTGTTGAAAGACCTCAAGCGCCGCGGCCTGCTGGATTCGACGCTCGTCGTCTGGGGCGGCGAGTTCGGCCGGCAACCCACCGCCGAATACGCCCGAGGGACCGGCCGGGATCACAACAGTTATGGCTTTACGATGTGGCTGGCCGGCGGCGGCATTAAACCGGGTGTGAGCGTCGGCGCGACCGACGAACTCGGCAGCGCCGCCGTCGAAAACCGCTTTCATGTCAAGAACTTACACGCGACCATCCTGCACCAGCTCGGCCTGGACCCGAATAAGCTAACTTACTTTTATGGCGGGCTCGATCAAAAGCTCGTCGGAGTCGAGGGAGCGGAGCCGATCCGGCAGGTGATTTAACATGGCTACGACAGTGAACCAAGTCGACCGTAAACAATGGCCCGCCTGGGTGCGGATCGCACTCAAGGGCGTGCCGACCCGGCACGCCGCGGGGAACTTCGTCCTGCTCAGCAACACCCTGGCCATCTGCGCCGCCATCGCGACGATGTGGCACCCGTACTTCGCGGCCGGGCTCGTCTTCCTGCTCGGCGGCTGGTGGTACTGGGCGGCCGCCCGCTGGGTCGATCGCCACAGCGGCTGGTAACTCACGCCGCGGCCGATTTTTCGGAACATTTCCCGAACCCGCGCCCCTCGCCGCATCTCTCTGGGCGTGATACCGATTATCATGTTCCCGGAGGAGGCCGCGAATGGACCGAAGTCTGATCGAGCAGTTCGTCGCCGGCGGCACCAAGTTGCGCCAGGCCGTGCAAGGGTTGACGCCGGCCGAGTTGAAGGTGAAGCCGGGCCCGGGCAAATGGTCGATCCACGAAAACGTCATCCACCTGCTCGACAGCGACAACATCGCCATCGACCGCATGAAGCGGATTCTCACGGAGGAGAATCCACAACTGCTCTATGCTGACGAGACGGCGTACGTCGACCGGCTCTTTACCGACGAGCAGTCGCTCGAAGACGCGCTAGCGCTCTTTGAGACCGGCCGCCGGCAGTTCGCGCGGGTCCTCCGCAAGCTGCCCGACGACGCATTCCGCCGCAAGGGCACGCATAACCGCAAGGGCGAAGTGACGGTCGGCCAAATGGTCGCCGACTATGTCAAGCACGTCGACGACCACCTGAAGTTCGTCTACGCCAAACGCGCGAAGCTCGGCAAGCCGGTCGCGTAATCTCACGCCGCCGCCTGCCCGAACGCCTTGCGCAAGAGGGCGAGGCTTTTCGGCACCGCCGCCCGCGGGTCTTCCTTACCCTCGAATTCCAGCGAAATGTATCCGCGGTAGTTGTGCTTCCGCAGCAGACGGGCGATGCGGTCGTAATCCAGGTCGAGCGTGTACCACAGGCCTCCGCCGTAATAGGTCTTCGCCTGCACGAGCGCGGCCTTGGGGGCGAGCGTCTCGAGTTTGTCGTAGGGGTCCTCGAGGAAGTTGCCCGTGTCGAGCGTCACCATCAGCCACGGCGAGTTGATGGCGTTGACGATCCGCAGCACGCCTTCGGGCGTCCGGCCGAGGCCCCAATGGTTCTCCAGGCCCATGACGACGCCGCATTTCTCGGCGGTCTTCAGGCATTCGCCCAAGGCGTCGATGACCCAACCGAACGCTTCCTCGTCCGTGTGCCCCGCGCGGGGCGGCTCGACGCCGCGATGCTGCATCAATGTGTCGAAACTATACGTGCCCCAGGTGCCGGTGTTGACGCGCATCGTCGGGATGCCGAGCGCGTAGCCCATTTCGAGCTGCTGAATCGTGAGATCGATGTTGCGCTGACGCTCCTCCTTATCGGGGCGGAGGAAGCCTTGGTGGGTCGAGAAGCCCATCAGGTCCAGGCCGAGCAGAAACGCCTGGCGCTTGATCTTCTGCAAAGTACCGGGCGAGGTGTCCCGCATCTGCCGGAGCAAGAGTTCGACGCCGTCGAAGCCCATCTCGGCGGCCAGGTCGATGCCCTTGGCCGGGTCGCTGAGCGCCCGATTGCGGCCGAGTTGACCATACGAATACAGCGAGACGCCGATGCGGTTGGGTCGGGCGGGCGATTTGCTGTCGTCGGCGAGGCCCACGGCGAGTGTGGCGGGCAGCGCGGCGGCGGTGGCCAGGAACGTGCGGCGAGTCGGGGACATGCGCGGACTCCGGGGGATTCGGGCGGAGACAGTATATCGTTGGATTTCAGATTGCAGATTTCAGATTGCAGATTTCAGAATTCAATCCGAATTCGCAATCTGAAATCTGCAATCTGAAATCTGCAATCTGCAATTCGATACCCCGTCAAAGTCCCCTCAAGTTCCCCCGCCCGGTCGGCCGATCCCATCCCGGGGGACCGTATTGTTTGATTTTGCGCTCGGGGGACCGGCGAACATGTACGTCGCACACTTTGGGCTACGGCACCGCCCGTTCCGGCCCACGCCGGACCCGGCGGCCTACTACCCCGCCACGACCCATGAGCACGGGCTGCATCAACTTCGACAGGCGCTGGCCGACGAGGACGGCCTCGCTCTGCTCACCGGCGAACCGGGATCGGGCAAGACGCTCCTCGCCACACTCCTGGTCGAGAAGCTCGCCGACCAGGCCGCGTGCGTCTACTTGACCAACGGCCATCTCGCCGGCCCGGCCGATCTCTTCCAGGCCGTTCTTTACGACTTGGGCGAGCCGTACGAAGGGAAGACCGCACAGGAATTGCGGCTGAGCGTGACGGACGGCGTTCTCAACCGTTTCGCCGAAGGCCGCCGGACCGTCCTGCTGATGGACGAGGCGCACCACTTGTCGCCGTCCGTGCTGGAGGAGTTGCGGCAACTCGGGAACCTGGAGACGCGCGACGGCAAAGCTGTGCAGGCAATCTTGTTCGCGCTGCCGGAGATCGACGAAGCGCTCCGCCGTCCGGACC